>CAYMMR010000109.1:0-8795 GCA_964391545.1 uncultured Nitrospinota bacterium
TGTCACCCTGAACGAAGTGAAGGGTCTTATAAGTTCCTTCGCTTTCGCTCAGGGTGACAAAAAGGGGCATTTCGCAACTCCCTCTCTATCAGGTTTTCTGCAGGCGATATCGGCGGCGCCTTTTTCCCGCAACCCCATCCTATAATGGATATTGAAAATATAATTATAAAGACAAATGCCATATTTTTCAAATTTTCTTTCATAAACGTTTCTCTATCTCCATTAATCTTTTTAATACCTGTCTTTTCGATGTGCCGCCTATGACATCTTTTCTATTAACGGACTTCTCCGTTTTTATAAAATCGAATATATCCTTTTTAAAGTTTACTGAAAATTTCTCCAATTCGGGCAGGGTCAATTCGGATAGCAGCTTATTATTTTTTATGCAATAAGAAACCACCTTTCCCACAACCTCATGTGCATCTCTGAATGGAAGTCCTTTCATTGTTAAATAGTCCGCCATATCCGTAGCAGTCATAAAACCTCGTTCTACTGCTTTTTTTAGACTCTCTTTTTTTATTTGTATCGTATCGAGCATCTTTGAATATATAGAAAGGGAAGCCTTGACGGTGTCCACAGTGTCGAATACAGGCTCTTTATCCTCCTGCATATCTTTGTTATATGCGAGGGGCAGGGATTTCATTGTAGTAAGGAGAGATATAAGGTTTCCGTAAATCCTCCCTGTCTTCCCCCTGATCAATTCCGGGACATCGGGATTTTTTTTCTGAGGCATGATGCTGCTGCCGGTGCAAAAGGAGTCATCGAGCTCGATAAATCCGAATTCGGAGGTAGACCATAATATCAGTTCCTCGCTGAGCCTGCTCAAGTGCATCATCATAATAGCCGATGCGGAAAGGAATTCGAGGGAAAAATCCCTGTCTCCTACGGCATCCATGCTGTTAGTGGTAATATCCGCAAATCCCAGGAGTTTTGCCGTATATTTTCTATCGATAGGATAATTTGTTCCTGCAAGCGCAGCAGAGCCGAGGGGCATAATGTTTACCCTTTTTAAAACATCTGCAAATCTTTCTTCGTCCCTTTCGAGCATATTATAATAGGCGAGGAGGTGATGACTGAAAAGCACGGGCTGCGCCATCTGTAGATGTGTATAGCCCGGCATAATTACTCCGATATTTTTCTTTGCCTTTCTTAATAGGGATTTTTTAAAATTACTTATTAATTTTATAATCTCTTTAATCTCATCCCTCAAATAGAGCCTTATATCCAGAGCCACCTGGTCGTTTCTGCTCCTTGCCGTATGCAGTTTTCCTCCGACAGTCCCTATCTTTTCGATAAGCCTTCTTTCGATATTCATGTGAATATCCTCGAGGCTTATATCGAATTTAAGCCTGCCGGATTCGATTTCCCTTTGTATTTCTTTTAATCCCTCGATTATCTTTCCGGCTTCCGATTTTGTGATAATCCTGCATTTAGACAGCATCGAGCAGTGTGCGATGCTCCCCTCGATATCGTGCTTGTAGAGCCTCTTGTCAAAGGGTATCGAGGCGGTAAACTCCTCCACCAGTTTATCCGTTTCTTTCTCGAATCTCCCCGACCACGGTTTCTTTTTCATAATTTTAAGTATACCGTAAAACCTTTTTTTGAACGACTTTTTAAATTTTCTTTCGAACCATAGTGCGAAAATTAAATAAATAGGACAAAAGAAAATTTAACGGAAGCGAGAAAAAAGGTTTTACGGTATTATTTATTTTGAAATTATATCACCCTTGCCTTATATCCCCTATTTATCAATTCACCCATTATATCATCATTATGCTCGAATCCCTTTGTCTCGAGGCTTAGTTCCACCAGCGTCTTCATTACAGGAAGCCTGCGTGAGAGCCTGTCATGGACGATATGAAGTATGTTTGCCTTTTTTTCTGCGATGAGCGATGTAAGCCTTGCAATTGCATCGGGCGCATCGTTCAATTCCACCTCAACCCGTAAGACTCTCCCGGCCTTAACAAGTCCTTTTTCTATCACCCGCTCGAGTATATTCATATCGATATTTCCACCGCTTAATACAAGAACTGCCTTTTTGCCCTTTATCGCTGTTTTGCCGTTCATTATAGCAGATAGAGGGGCGGCGCCTGCGCCTTCTACCACAGTTTTTTTTCTCTCCATGAGCAGTAATATTGCTGCCGCTATATCTTCGTCTTCGACGGTTACTATCTCGTCAACCAATTTTTGAATAATTGGAAATGTTAAATCCCCGATCCTTTTAATTGCTATTCCGTCTGCGATTGTGGGAAGGGAGTCAACCGGCGTATTTTTACCGCTTTGTCTCGATGTATACATAGCCGCTGCCGACGATGACTCGACGCCTATAATTTGAATATCCCTTTTTTGCTCTTTGAGCGCTATAGATATACCCGATATAAGACTGCCTCCTCCGATGGGGACTATTACCGAATCTGCATCCGGCAATTCATCGAGTATTTCCATACCTATCGTCCCCTGTCCCGATATAAGAGCTTCATCGTCATAAGTATGTATGAATGTGCATCCTCTCTCCCTTTCGATTGTCTTTGCATATTGCAGCGACTCGTCAAAACTGTTGCCGTGGAGTATAACTTCTGCGCCGTATCCCTTTGCAGCCGTTTGTTTCGATATGGATGATTTTTCGGGCATAACAACGACAGCCTTTATTCCGAATCTATTTGCGGCAAGAGCCACGCCCTGTGCATGATTTCCTGCAGATGCAGTAACGACCCCTCTCTTTCTTTCATCGGATGGCATCCGTGAGATTTTATTTGCCGCCCCCCTGATTTTGAATGAGCCTGTCTTCTGGAGGTTCTCCAATTTTAGATAGATATCCAGACCTGTTATACTGCTTATGGAATTCGAGTATACCAGGGGGGTCTTATGAATGTAATCTTTTATATTCCTCTGCGCCTTTTTTATGTCCTGCAGGGTAACCAAAGTAATTCCCTCATTTTATAAGATAAGGTATTTGCCTTGAGCTTTCCGGATTTAATAGCAGGAGAGACTTAAAGATTTTTAGATGCTCGTTTATGTCAGTCATTTTTTCTATAGAGATATATTCTCCGGCAATCAAATCACGCCAGCGAAGCAATTCCTTTCTTAAACCTCTCTTTATCTTCGATTGAATAGTTAAGTCCGTTAAATAAAGAACCCTTTCGTAACAAAGCCTCAATCCCGTTTTATCGAGCGGCGAAAACAGCTTTTTTGCCCTGTTCATTTCATTTCCTATCATCAATATCTGCTGCAACGAGGAAAAAGATGACCATCTTTCCTTTGTTAATCCTGAATGCTGATTCACCTAAAAATACCCCTTTTATCCACAGATTACACAGACTGAAAATAAAAGTTAATTTAACCACTGAAAACACTGAAGGCACTGAAAAAAATATTTTTGACACCGATTTTCACTGTGTCCATCGTAATTAATCTGTGTGAATCTGTGTCAAATTTTTCTGTGATTTCAGTGTCTTCAGTGGTTGCTTTTATAATTTTAAAATTCAAAATTACAATCCCTCTCCCATTCCTATTAATTCAAAGGTGATTTCCCTTATCTTTTTGCGCAAATCTTCGTCCATAACTTCCATGCTGTTGTTATTTTGAGAGGGGCGGATATTGATCATCGAGGTGTATTCGATACATCCTGATTCTCCCTTGCCCGGGTAATAATTTGCTCCCCAAATATCTTTTTGCTCGCTTCCGTTCTCGATGAGCATCTGCTCGCCGTCTGCATGAAGCTCTCCGCCTATGGCAATACGCCTCTGCTTTAAATCTACGACATACTTGACCATATCCTTGAAGCCGTTATCAACAAGGTTCTTTAGCGAATCTCTGTCTATTTTTGCAGTTATCAATTTTATATCATCCATAAGGAAATTATAAACGCAAAGCCGCGAAGATTAAAACAAAGACGCAAAGTCTATCTACATTTTTTCTTTGCGACTTTCTTCTCTTCTTTGCGTCTTTGCGTTGAAAATCAGGTTTTTGTTCACTGCACTAAAAAGTCGGTGAAATAAAGCCTGCTTACCGTTCCTGCCTGAAGCGCCATATTTATTGTAGTCGTAATGTCCTTCGCAAGTTTTTCCCTCTCGTTTTTGTCCTGAAAATTCTTTAGCCCCTTGGTCTTTAATATAAAGAATATATTTTCCCGCAGCAGCACTATATTCCTTTCGATTTCCTTTGTTACATCTTTATCGCTCAGTTCGACCGTTACTGAAATTTTAAGGAATTTACCCTCGGATTCTCCGCCCGAAAGCGGGATAAAGAACGGCTCGAACGAATATAAAGGGACAGCCTCTACTTCTACCGTCGGGGGTTTTTTGACCGGTTCTTCTTTTTGGGGTTTACGGGTTAAGAATACGATAACGGTTATTATCAGAATGACGGAGAGGGCAGAAGAGATAATGATTATAATTTTTTTTTTTGAAAGGGGAGCTTTTATCTTTTCCGCTTCGCCCTCTGCCGATTCTTCTGTCTTTACCGCTTCCTTTTTCTCCTCTGAGGGTATAAGGTCAATATCCAATTCCGTCTTTCTCTTTTTTGCCATAAAATAATGGAACACGAATTACACGAATATACGAATGTCACGAATAAATAGAATTCCGAAGACAGGAGTCAGAAGTCAGAATAAAACCGATTTTTTTTCCGGATTCCGACTACTTTATTATTCGTGTAATTAGTCCATTCGTATTATTCGTGTTCAGGTTTTTTCCAATTCTTTAAGCGCCTCCTTGCATTCATTAAAATTCGGGTCTATCTCGAGTGCTTTTTTGAATGCAGATACGGCTTCCTGCTTCTTTTTAACCGCTAAATACGCCCTGCCCATGTTGTAGTATACAGCCTCATCCTTAGGATCGAGTCTCAATGCCTTCTTGTATTCTTCTATTGCCTCCGAATGTTTTCCTTTACGCCTCAGAGCAATGCCGAGCCTGTTATAGACATGGATGTTTTCATTTACATTCAGGGAACCTTTGAATGACTCGGCGGCCTTATCGTCGTGTCCTGCCTTTAAATATGCCTCCCCTATATCGGTCCTTAATTCTGCATTTTTCGGGTCAACATTTACGGCTGCTTTAAATGCCTTGTCTGCCTTTTCTACATCGCCCTTAGACAGATATATCTTTCCGAGTTGAGCCTGTCTCTGCGGATTGTTCGGGCTTATCTTTGCAGCCCTTTCTATTGCCTCCATTGCCTTGGATGTATCCCCCTTCTTTAAATACATATCACCCATGCTCTGGTTGACCTTTATATACTGAGGATTTATTTTATATGCCTCTTCATAATAGGCGATTGCCTTATCGTCTGCCCCCATCTTTTCGTATATATGGCCAATTGCATGACGGATTCGCGCGCTTTTTGGATTCATTTTCAGGGCATCTTCATAAGCTGAAATCGCCTCTTTATACATTCCGCCGTCATAATACTTCATAGCCTTCGTCATTGCCTTATCGGCTTCGCTTGGATTTGCCTTTTTATCGAGAATGCCGTTAATCTTTTCTTCCAGCGTCTTTGCAACGAAGGGTTTTATTATATATCCGTCCACATCCGTTTCGGCAGCCTGAACTATCTGTGCCTCCGTTATTTCAGCGGTAACCATGAGAAAGGGTATGTCCTTTAATTTTTCGTCGTCCCTCACCTTTCTTAACAATTCGATGCCGGACATGACCGGCATATTCCAATCGCATATAACAAAATCAGCGCCTTCGGATTTCATCTTTTTTAAGGCGGTATCGCCGTTTTCAGCCTCAGCGATATATTCATAACCGACATACCGGAGCATATTTCTTATGGTCCGTCGCATATTGGTCATGTCATCTACGATTAATACATTCATTTTTTTATCTACTGCCGGCATTAAAAACCTCCAAGGATTTAAATAAAGTTAAGTGGTTAAGTAGTCAAGTATAGTTGAGCAGTTGAGATGTTGAGTAGTTAAAACCACTCAACCACTGGAGTGTCCCTAAAGTTCCTTTACTGTCATTCCGCACTCAATGCGGAATCCAGTCTTTGATTTTACTGGATTCCCGCTTACGCGGGAATGACAAGCTATGGTAAAGCTATTTATAGGACTATCCACTACTTCCTTGTGTTTTATTAACAGGTAATGTAAAAAAGAAAGTGCTTCCCTTTCCCTCTTCGCTCTCGACCCATATTTTGCCTCCGTGCGCCTCTGCCGCCATCTTGCAGAATGTGAGTCCGAGGCCTGTGCTGCTCCTTCTCCTTACTCCATCCTCTGTCTTCTGGCTGAACTTTTCGAATACCTTATCGATAAAATCTTTTGGAATGCCCTTTCCTTCGTCCCTGATGCTGATTTTTACAAAATCGTTATCTCTTTCCGCCTTTGTTTCTATCTCCCTTCCTTGAAATGAATAGGCGATTGCATTGTTGACCAGATTTGCTATTATCCTCTCGACTATCTCTTTGTCCGCTGTAATTGGAATATCTCCGTGAGGCAGACTCACGGTCATTTTTAGCTCCTTTTGAAGCGCAACTACCTTCATCCTGTCTATTTTGTTCTGAATAAGCTCTCCTATATTAAATTGATCGCGGTTAAGCTTCATCCTTCCTTCTTCCATCTTGCTTATATCGAGGAGATTCATGACCATTCCGAGAAGGTTTTCGCATCCTTGAATCGCCGTTTCCAACACCTCTTTATCTTCCTGGGATAAATTTTGGATATAGGTAAGAATATCGAGATTGGACATTATCTCTCCAAGAGGGCCTTTGAGGTCGTGAACGATCATGCTGGTAAGGTCTTCCTTCATCCTCTGGAGCTGGAGCAATTCGTCATTTTTACTTTTCAACTCCTCGTGGAGTTCGCTGTAAACGATAACAGGCGCAATTTTATCCGCAAAGAGTATAAGGCTGCCGATGTCGCTCTCCGTGAATACGCCGCTCATTCCCCTCTTTTCGCTTACATTCAGCACGCCTATAACCTGCCCCTGGTCGCCGATTAGCGGGACAGAGAGGAGGGAATTGCTGCTGCCGGGTTTTGCCGCTCCTCTATACTTAAAACGTGGGTCTTTGGTTATATCCTCTATTAAGATAGGTCTTTTGTTCTGAACCACCCAGCTTGCCACGCTGTCCCCTATTTTCTGCCTCTTTCCGACGAGATTCGGGTTAAGCCCGTCCTTTGTTGCAGCCTCTACGACCACAAGCTCGTCGCCTTTCTGCGTGTCAACCAGCATCAGCGATCCTTTTTCGGCATTTACATGCTCAACTATAATGAAGATGGACTTTTGAATTTTTGTATTCAGGGGAAGGTCGGAGGACAGTATCTTTGTGCTTTCGCCGGCAGCCTCGGCAGACTTCAGCCTGCGGTTCAATTCTCTTATATATTCCTCGAGCTCTTCTATTTTAAATTTGAGATTGCTGTTTTCTTCCGACATGGTTTAAATGGTAATTTTTCACCACAGATATTCACGGAAAAACACGGAGCTTAAAATATAATTGACTATTGACTATTGAAGATTGAAGATTTGAGGAATATTATTTTTTTCAATATTCAATATTCAATCGTCAATCTTCAATTCATTTTCTTTCTATTCCGTGATTTTCCGTGCCATTCCGTGGTAATTTGCTATCTTAATTTTTACCCTACAATCCTCATATATGCCATCGAGGCGGCAGCCCTTACCTCTTCGTTTTCGTCCGTAAAACATCCGATGGTATGTTCGATTACCGCCTGAGATAGATTCGCTTCGCTCACTACAGGCTTCAGATTGCCGAGGGATGTGGCGGCAGCCTTCCTCACCTGCCAGTTCCTGTCTTCCAACGATTTTAAGAGAGGTTCCACTGCATCCTCGGATTTTGTATTGCCGAGGGCTATGGCAGCGGTCTTTCGGACATCTATATTTTCGTCCTTTAAAAGGGTGTTAATCATGGGCTGGAGGGAATCGGGAGATTTGATATGATTCAATGCTATAATCGCCTCGACCCTTACCGGAAACTTGCCATCGGATAGGATATTTATTAAAGGCTGAACGGCTTTTGTAGATTTAATCTTGCCGAGCGCGGTAGCCGATGCCTTTCTCACCTCCCAGTTTTCGTCGGAGAGTATGGAGATAAGCATATCTTCTGCCCGGGAGGCCGTCAGATTGCCGAGTCCTACTATTGCAGCCAACTTTATATTTATATTTACATTTTCCATATTCATCATATTCATGAGAGGCTCTACTGCAATCTCGGGCTTCATATTCGAAAGAACAAGGGCTGCAGCCTTTCTTACCTCCCAATTTTCATCGCCTTTCTTTTTCTCGGCGGCTCCAAGCGCAGCGGCTTTTGGCTCGGCCTTTTTTTCCTCTCCTCCCTTACTGCTTACCTCATCGAGGATTGCCTTACGAATATCCCCCTTCTCGACATTGAGGAGTTTCACCAGCGCCTCGGCAGCCTCATCTGCCCCTATTTTGCCGAGGGCGTTGACAACCGCCTCTCTTACCTGCCAGTGTTTGTCTCCGAGGAGTTTTATTAGAGGATTTGCCGCTTCTTTAGTCCCCAATTCGCCGAGGGCAATCGCCGATGCCCTCTTTACATTAGGATTTTCATCGGAAAGCCCCTTTAATAATATTTCCAGTATTTCCATAATTTAGGTAAATTTATTATAGATTTAAGCCAATGTCAAGCAAAGATAGCTGTTTTTAAGGGTATATGAGGCGGCGGTAAATTTGACAAAAGCCTTTCCTTTCAATTACAATTTATTAATACAATCACGTTCACTATTTAGTTCACACTGAAAAATGACCTTTTTTTCACTTCCGTTATTTTTTCTTTTGTTTTAATTTATTGAAATTATTACATTATGGAACAAAAGAAAA
>CAYMMR010000110.1:0-8712 GCA_964391545.1 uncultured Nitrospinota bacterium
CTTTACCTTTACCTGTGCCTTTACCTTATTTTTTTCTCTATGTCTCCGTGTCTCTGTGAAAAATCTTATAATTTATGAACGAACAGGAGCTTATACAAAAGGACATATTGGCATACCTGAAGCGTCAGGAGAACAAGGAGCTTCTCCGTTTTTTAACCTGCGGCTCCGTAGATGACGGGAAAAGCACACTTATCGGCAGGCTGTTGCACGATACCATGCTAATCTATGAAGACCAACTCGCCTCTATAAAGAAAGAAAGCGAAAGAAGGGGCTCGGCAGGCGACGAGATCGACCTCTCCCTCCTCGTTGACGGTCTTGCCGCAGAGAGGGAACAGGGTATAACCATAGATGTAGCATATCGCTATTTCTCGACGGAGAAGCGCAAATTCATTATTGCTGATACACCGGGGCATGAGCAGTATACACGCAACATGGCTACAGGGGCGTCCACCTGCGATCTCGCCGTCATTCTGGTTGACGCCCGTTACGGCATACTGCCGCAGACAAAGAGGCACAGTTTTATCTGCTCCCTTCTCGGCATAAAGCACATAGTGGTGGCTATAAACAAAATGGATCTGGTTGGCTATGAAGAGGATGTATTCGACAGGATATGCGAAGACTACAGGTCATTCTCCGCAAGGCTCGATATAGACGATATACATTTCATCCCCATATCTGCGCTTAAGGGCGACAATGTAGTTGCGACAAGCAGCAAAATGCCGTGGTTTAAGTCCGGACCACTTCTCAACTATCTCGAGACGGTGCATATTTCATCCGACCGCAATCTTATCGATTTACGGCTCCCGATACAGTATGTTATCAGACCCGACCTGAATTTCCGGGGATTTGCAGGGACGATGGCATCGGGCATACTCCGCCCCGGGGATGAGGTGGTCGTTCTCCCCGGCGGACAGAAGAGCAGGGTAAAGAAAATAACGACCTTCAACGGCGATTTAGAGGAGGCATTCCCTCCGCTTGCGGTAACAGTAACCCTCGAAGACGAGATTGATGTGAGCCGCGGCGACATCCTTGCCCGTCCGGACAACAGACCGAAGGTCGGAAGAGAAATGGAGGCAATGGTCGTCTGGATGACGGAGCAGCCAATGGCGCCGGGGAATAAATATCTCTTTAAGCAGACTTCAAACATGGCAGGCGGAACAATATCTATGCTGCGCTACAGGGTCAATATCAATACCCTCGATAGAGAAGACTCAAAAGAGCTTAAAATGAACGAGGTGGGACGGTGCATGGTATCTCTGGATAGGGCAATCTCTTTCGACCCTTACAAAAAAAACCGCACTACCGGTGCATTTATAATAATAGACAGGCTCACCTTTAATACCGTGGGCGCAGGCATGATAATTGACCGCGAAACGGCAGGCGGAGAGGAGAAGGACTTCTGGGATGTCGAGGTCTCGTCCGAACTCTTTCAGCTTCACAGTAGCCGTGTATCTGTCGAAGAAAGGATTGGGCGATACAAACACGAGCCGTTGACTATACTCCTTACAGGTCTTATAGGAACGGGAAAAACGACAATCGCCTATTCGCTGGAAAGACGGCTTTTTAACAATGGGGTGGCAGTCACTGTGCTCGACGGGGCGGATATGCGGCTCGGCATCAGTAAGGATCTGGGGTTTACTGCAAAGGAAAGATCCGAAAATATGCGCCGCGCATCGGAAATTGCGCTCCTGTTCAACAATGCAGGGTTAATCTGCATCTGCTCATTTGTTGCGCCGGATGCAGCAGTGCGCGAAAAGGCGCGAAAGATGATCGGCAATGACCGCTTCATAGAGATATATCTCACTGCCTCGGAGGAGAGCCGGCGCAAACGCGACGAGCATGGCGTATATAATAAAGCAGATAAAGGCGAACTGAAGGAATTCCCGGGAATATCGGCGACTTACGATGTGCCCGAATCGCCCGACATCGTTCTCGAGACCGATAAGCTTAGCGTTGGGGAGTGTGTGGACAAAATAATAAGGCTGCTGGAAAACAAAAGATATATTATTAAAAATACTTGACAAATTTTATTAGGTATAATATATTTATTTACGATTGCAATCTAACATTTTAATGGAGGTGATATTATGCCAAAAATTAAAACAAAAAAGGATATGAGAATCACCGTAGACCATAATCTCGAAGAGGATGTCAAGAAAAAGGTGGTTATTGATACTGCGGTTGACGGCAAAACAGGGAAGATTGATTTCAACGAGCTCAAGTCAGGCGGTTTTATAAAGCAGAGGCAGAAAGATTTATTTACAGTCCGGCTCAGGTGTCCGGGGGGTAGGATACCTGTAAAAAAGTTAAAGAAAATCGCTGAGGTTGCTGATAAATACGGCGGTGAATATGTCCACCTGAGCTTCAGGCAGTCTCTCGAAATACCTTATGTCAATTATAAAACCTTCAACGGAATGATTGAAGAACTAAAGGAGGTTGACCAGAATATTGCATCCTGCGGACCGAGGGTGAGGGTGCCTACGGCTTGCAGCGGATGCGAGTATAATCCAAATGGACTCAGCGACACGCAAAAAATGGCGAATATCGTCAACGAGAAATTCTTCGGATACAGATGCAATCATAAGTTCAAGATTTCATTTTCAGGCTGCCCCATTGACTGCGCCAGGACAAGCGAGATGGATTTAGGGTTTCAAGGGGCAGTATTCCCGGAATGGCATGAAGACCCATGCACAGGATGCACGATATGCGCCTCGGCTTGTTTAGAGGGAGCGATAACCCCTCACCCTCAAACCGGCAAGCCTATATTCGATTCGTCTAAATGTCTTTACTGCTCGGACTGCATAAGGGCATGCCCGACAAACGCATGGAAACCGGGTAAGACAGGACATGTCGTCAGGGTAGGCGGAAAACATGGAAGGCATCCGTTGAATGCCTCGGTTATAGCAAGATTCGTATCGGATGAGGATGTTCCTAAGGTAATAGAGGGTATTCTTGAGTGGTATAAAAAACATGGGGAAGGGAGAGGGAGAGTCAGGATAGGCGAAATCCTTATGGAGACTGGCAAGATAGAGAGTCTTGCAAAGCATCTTGAAGGTGTCCTCGGCGATAATGCCATAAAAAAGCCGGGACCTCCCGAGCCTGTTCGGATTAACAAATTCGAGCGATAAGATGGTTAAAGGTGGGCTGTAAGAACCTCTTTTTCGCTTCCGTTAATTTTTCTTTCGTTCTATTTAAAATTATTCCATTATGGTTCAAAAGAAAAATTAAAAAGTCGCTCAAAAGAAGTTCTTACAGCCTCTCAATTATTCTATGGATAGTATAAAAGAAAAAATAAATAGTGAAATAGGGATAGACGATTCTATAAATCTATCCGGCGAGGTTTGTCCTATGACCTTCGTCCTGACTAAGATGAAACTGGATGCTTTGAAGCCCGGACAGCATCTCGAGGTTGTATTGCCGGCAGGAGAGCCGATGAGGAATGTCCCTATAAGCATTAAAGAGGAGGGGCATAAGATTTTAAAGGTAGAAAAAATGGGGAACTTTTTCAGGCTTATAATCGAAAAGGTATAAAATATTGCAAGGGTCTTTTCCTTCGCTTCCGTTAAATTTTCTTTTGTTCTATTTTTAAATTATTTATGGTTCAAAAAAAATTTAAAAAGTCGCTCAGAAAAAGACCCTTGCATATTAAAAGAGAGAAAAAAATGGGAAAAATAGACGAATCGGAAATAGAAAGGCTTGGATTGGAGTTCGAAAAAAAGGATCCGCAGGAGATTATCGGGTTTGCCCTCGATAAATACGGCAGCAGGGTCTCCTTTGCATCGAGCTTCGGGGCAGAAGATGTGGCGCTGATCGATATGATCGCAAAGATAAAACCGGGCGCAAGGGTGTTTACTTTGGAGACCGGTTATCTCTTTCCGGAAACCCGCGATGTTATAAAAAGGATTAAAGAAAAATACAATATAAAACTTGAGATATACGCGCCGTCCGAAAGCGTGGAGGAATTTGAAAGGAAATATGGAAAATTGTATGACTTATACCCGGATAAATGCTGCTCCATCAGAAAGATCGAGCCGTTAAACAGGGCAATAGCGGATAACTTAGACGCATGGATTACGGGGATAAGAAGGGACCAGTCTCCTACGAGGGCAAATGCGAAAAAAATCGAGGTTGATAAGAAATTTAACCTTGTAAAGTTCAATCCCATCGCAGACTGGACATCGGAGCAGGTATGGGCATATATAAAGGCAAACGATGTCCCCTACAATACCCTCCATGACAGAAATTATCCGAGCATCGGCTGCGCTCCCTGCACAAAACCCGTAAAACCCGGAGAAGACCCCAGGGGAGGGAGATGGGCAGGAAAAGAAAAAACCGAGTGCGGGCTGCATCCGTCAGAAAAATATAAAACTTAATTTAAACCACAGATTGACACAGATTTCACAGATGACATCCCCGTACATAATTTATGTATGGGGTCATTCTGAGGGCGAAGCCCGAAGAATCACAAAAACCGAGATTCCTCGCTTTGCTCGGAATGACATTTTTGTGTTTATCTGCGTAAATCTTATTAATCCTGTAAATCTGCGTTCCGTGTTTTATTTATGGAATTTATCCATATAATCGCAATAGCCATATCCTTCCTTATGGCTATGAATATAGGGGCATCAAATTCTGCCGCAGAGATGGCTGCTGCTTATGGGGCAGGCGCACGCACGAAAAGAGAGGCGGTAATACTGATAGCAATATTTGCAATCCTCGGCGCAATAATCAGCGGCGGCGCTGTAATAAAGACCCTCGGCAGCGGATTGGTTCCAGGCAAAACATTTTCAGAAACCTTTGCGACCGTATTTATAGTCATCATTGTAGCGACGCTTTTCATAGCCTTTGCAAACTATTTTAAATCTCCCATTGCCACGACCCATGCCATAGTATGCGCTATCGTGGGAATCGGACTTTACACAGGCGGTCTAAATACAAAAAAGTTTCTTTATATTGCAGCATGGTGGATTCTTACACCTACGGTTTCATTTATATTAAATTATATCTTTGGCAAGTATTTTTACTTTAGAATACTCCATAAACTCACCTCTCTCGGCTCCGAAGAAAAGATAAACAAACTGCTTTCCGTTTTAATAACGATTTCCGGCTGCTATGTTGCCTTCTCGGCAGGCTCGAATAATGCGGCAAATGCAACAGGAGCTATCGTCGGAGCCGGCGTCATCTCATCCAATCAAGGCGCTGTTATGGCTGGACTTGGGATGGGGATTGGGGCTATACTATTCGGCGGCAGAATATTGGACTCCGTCGGCAAAGGGATAACCGAAATCGGCATCGTAAGGGCAATATCCATAGAGACGACCGGCGCAACTATAATCTACATTGCATCGCTCATGGGTATTCCCGTATCTCTTAACGAGACCATTACCTCCGGCATCATTGCCACATCGTGCGCCAGGGTGGGTTTTAGAAAGACCGCAAAAAATGAGCATGTAATAAGAATACTATTTTTCTGGTTTGCAGCGCCGTTTATTGCAATAGCTTTAAGTTATGTATTAATTGCATTATGGATGAATTTAAAATAGACAAAGAATTAAATTTAAAAGGAACGGTCTGCCCCTATAACTTTATCAAGACAAAGCTTGCCATAGAAGGTATGGAGAAAGGACAGATAATAAGGGTCATTGTTGATTTTCCAACCGCACCTGATGATGTCTCACGGGGTATGGAATACGAAGGGCATGCTATCTTAAAGGTAAATCAGCTAAATCAAACGGACTATGAGATTATAATAAGAAAAGGGGGGTAAAAAAATTAAGTATGCTGAAGCAGATTATAAGCCGGATTTTGTCCCCCGTTTAATCAGGTGATGACCATTTATCTACCCTTTATGTCGCCATAAAGGTTTAGCGGCTTACCCGAAGGCATCGGACGGGCAGTCCTTACCGCCTTCCTATTTAGCCTTGCTCCGGGTGGGGTTTTCCATGCCTCCGATGTCGCCACCGGAGCGGTGAGCTCTTGCCTCGCCTTTTCACCCTTACCCCAAAGACAGGGACTGGAGACTTGAGGTTAGGGGCTTGTAGAAATATTTACCAGTCTCCAGCCTCTAATCCCCAGTCCCTGCCTCTTAGGCGGTATGTTTTCTGTGGCACTTTCCGTAAGGCCGCCCCCTGCTTACAACCTGCAGTGGCAGTCCCTCCTTCCTGTTAGGAAGCACCCTGCCCTGCGGAGTCCGGACTTTCCTCCCCGCACATAATTTATGTGCGCAGCGGTCATCCATCTGCTCCAGCAAATAACTTTAAAGAGGTTAAGGTCAAGGTTTAGGTTGAGAATTTTTCCTTAACCTCAGTCTTAACCTCAACCTGAATTTTTTATCCTGTCCAGTAAAGAACCCTCTGACAGTGAGGACATTTTATAATATCTTCGTTTTTTCTTATCTCGCTTGCCAATTGAGGCGGGAGTCCTAAAAAGCATCCCTGACATATCCCATCCGAAAATCTTACCACTGCCATCCCGTCCCTGTTTTTAAATACCTTTACATAATCTTGAAAAAGTTTTTTATCTATCGAACTACTGACAGACTCTCTCTGCGATTGTTTTTCCTTGAGGAAATTTTTCAGCCCGTCTATCTCTTTTTCTTTTTCTCCTTTTATCTCCTGAAATTTCTTTTCCTCTTCCCTTAAGTTTTTTTCTTTCTCCTTTAATAATCTCTGCTTCTCCTCTATCGATTCCATGAGAGACAATTCTTCATCTTCCAGCTTTTTTATCTTCTCCTGAACACTGTCCGTCTCTTTAAGGATTGCCGAATATTCTTCATTCGTTTTTACGGAAGAAAGTTTAACCTTTGTCTTGGATATGTGGTCTTTTTCAATCTCTACCCCTCTCTCTTTTTCCCTTTTTTCTTTATTGCAAAACTCTATATCCTTTTTAATTTGATTTATCTCCTCGCCTGCCTGTTTGCAGGCGGAATATATCCCCTCTATCGTAAGTGGTATATCTTTTAACTTATCTTCTAACTTTCCAATTTCAATATCGATACTCTGTAGATTTATCAGCAGCTCTAATTGTTTATTCACAGCTAAATTTTACCATATCCCGAATCTAAAATCTATTTTTTGATTATGAAAACGGCTTTTGCATTTGTGATATATTGAGTTATAATAAAATGTGTTGCATATCAAGGTTATTTCAAAACTTGGAAAACATATCAGAACTACAAAAAGGCATTGGGACTATATAGTTGGTAAACATGAGTCAATAATTGAAATGGAAGAACAGGTTAAAGAGACATTGAAGAATCCGTCTTATGTAAGGCTCAGCAAAGAAGATAAGGATGTATATCTTTATTATGCACCTTGCGGCAAATATTTTATGTGCGTTGTGTGCCGTCATCTGAATGGAGATGGCTTTATCCGCATATTTGACAGACATTATTAAGAAGGGGGTGACAGTATATGAAGCCGATTAATATAGTATATGATGAGAGAGGCAATACACTTCATGTTCGCTTCAGTAACAAGAAAGAGGCTTTCTGTAAAGAAAGCGATATAGGTAAAGAAATTATCTACTCAATTGCTGAAGATGGCAGCGTGATAGGGTTTGAGATACTGAACTATCTTGCAAAGGGCGAGAGGAAACCTTCAAGGCTTTTGCCTATAAAGACGCAAATACTAAAGGCATCTTAAATAATTAGAGCTATATCTTTTTATCTTTCGACCACTCTATAACATCTTTTACAAGTAGTTTTACCAATTGAAGTATAGCTATATTTTTATCGGCAATAAGCCTGTTGATGTCACCTATTATATTACTACATTCCGCATCTAACCTTTTTAATGATGGAACTACAAACAGTCCCCTTATATCTACCTCCAGAGCGTCTGCAATCATTTCGATACTCTTTAGAGATAAATTCCTTTCACCCCTCTCAACTCCACCAATATAGGTATAGTGGAGACCAGCCCTTTCGGCTAAATCTTCTTGAGATAACCCTTGAGCCTTTCGTAAATCCCTCACCCTTTTTCCAAATTCTTTTAAAATATCACCCATAAGGTGTAAATATTATAAGTATTAATATTCTATCTAACTATAGATTTAAAATATTATTTACATTGACAATAATACTATTAAGTAGTAAAAATAAGACCAAAAGTCTATATTCTGAAGAAACTATGTTTTTCGGAGAATACTTAATTTATAAAGGAAAAATCACACAGGAAGAGCTTGACTTCGCCCTCAAATTTCAGAAGGACGAAAACATCATGAATGCTATCAGTGCAATTACCAACGGTTATTTAAAATATGAGGAGATTTCAATAGTAATGGATTATATGCGGGGGACAGGATTAAAATTTGGCGAGGCAGCAGTTAATTTAAGACTTCTGAATAATGAGCAAATTGAGAAGATTCTGAGCGATAAGGAAAAAGTTCAGCATCAGATTGGTGAGATACTGGTAATGTGCGGTGCAATCGGCAAGACAGAAATGGAAGAGGAGTTGCGGAATTTTCTCATATACTTTCATAGTGAAAAATCTTGTGCATCAAAATTAATAGATATGTAACATAACTCACACTTAAATTGTGATGTCTATCAATTACAAAAGAATAGATTGACAGTATTGTATTACATATTCAATGTCAATAAGCGAAGCTAAAGCTTCGCACGATTGGTTTACACCACTATGGTCAAGAAAGTTTCCGTTCGTGATTTAAAAGAAGGTATGTATGTCTGCGAATTCGACCGTCCGTGGCTCG
>CAYMMR010000111.1:0-8632 GCA_964391545.1 uncultured Nitrospinota bacterium
CTTTGCGTCTTTGCGTTTATAATTTCCTTGTATGCAATCCATAAGGGCATTTATCTCCATAGAGATACCTCAGGAGGTAAGAGAGAAAATATCTCTTATACAGGAGCAGTTAAAGACCATAGAAACCCCTGTTAAATGGGTGCGGCCTCAGAGCATTCACCTTACCCTAAAATTTCTTGGCAATATATCCGAGGCGCAGATACCGGATATAAAGAATTGCATGTCAGCGGCTGCCGGTGGCATAGCCCCTTTTACCGTCAATATTAAGGGAACGGGTGTATTCCCGAATCTGAATTACCCCAGGGTGATATGGCTGGGACTGCATGATAAAACAGACAGCCTCTTCAGGCTTCAAAAGGGTATTGACGGCTGTCTATCGAGGATAGGGGTTGAGGCGGAAGAGAGGGGTTTCACCCCGCATTTGACACTGGGAAGGATAAAATCTCTAAAAGGGAAAAACCAGCTCATCCGCACTATCCATATATATAGAGAAATCGAGGCAGGCGAGATTGCCGTAGATAAAATAAACCTTATGAAGAGCCAGCTTAATCCTGCCGGGGCGATTTATACCATATTGGGAGAAGTTGGATTATAGTGATCAGTGACCAGTGATCGGCGAACAGTGAACAATAAAAACTGACCACTGACCACTCACCACTATAGTATGGTTATGAAAAATTTTAATAGCAGATTTCCCCTTGTTACGAAGAGGTATTCTCTTTACTTAATATTGGGGTGGACATCTATTATTATAGTTTCCAGTGTTTGGAATATCTATCAAACCCATAAGGAGACTATGGAAAAGGCGCGTATAGAGGCAAGGACAGTATTCGAGCACAGCCTTGCAGTAAGAAACTGGAGCGCAAAAATCGGCGGTGTATATTTGCCTGTTACGGATAAAATCCAGCCGAATCCTTATATAGTTTCCCCTGATAGAGATGTAACTACAACCGATGGAAAAAGCCTGACTTTGATGAATCCTGTCTGGATGTTAAAGGAGATATTCAAGCTGATTACCCGGCAATCCCTGCTTCCGGCTATAAATCGGACAGTCAGCCTTAAATATGTAAACCCGGAAAATAAACCCGATGAATGGGAAGAAAAGGGACTCCTTTTTTTTGAAAAAGGGGAGGGCGAGATAAGCGAGATTACGGATATAAACGGCAAGCCCTATATGAGGGTATTAAAACCTCTTAAAACAGAGAAAGAATGTTTAAAATGCCATGCCTTTCAGGGGTATAAGGAAGGCGATATTCGAGGAGGCATGAGCATTTCCGTTCCGATGAAGCCCTATTATGACGGGGAGTATAGGACGCATGTTACGATAGCAATAAGCCATATACTTTTGTGGATTGCAGGGGTCGGCAGTATTGTCATCCTGTCCAGAAGCATCCAAAAACAGCAGGAAACGATTGCCGAAAGCGAATGGAAGTTTAAGACCCTCTCGGAATCTGCCGGCGATTGGGAATACTGGGTTAATGAAAGCAAAGAGATAGTTTTTATGTCCCATTCATGCGAGAGAATTACAGGCTATGCGCAAAAAGAATTTATAGAGAATCATAACCTCGTATATGACATTATTTACGCTGATGATAAGGCATCCTTTGAAAAGCATCTCACTAATTTTAACATGCCCCAGCATGAAGATATGGAATTCCGCATTATTACGAAGGATGGGCAGGAAAAATGGCTGTCCCATGTATGCGGCCCGATTTACACGGAGAATAAATTTTTCGGCAGACGGGTAAGCAACAGGGATATTACGGATAAAAAGAGGCTTCAGGATCAATTGGCGCAGTCTCAGAAAATGGAATCCCTCGGACTCCTCGCAGGCGGAATTGCCCATGATTTTAACAATTTGTTGACCGCGATTATAGGATACGCATCGCTGCTTAAGGATGAGATTCCCGATGCAAGCGAGGTGATAAAGAAAGATATACAACAGGTGCTTACGGCATCCGAAAAGGCGCAGAAGCTGACATCGAGCCTCCTCGCATTCAGCCGCAAGCAGATTATGAAACAGAGCGATGTAAGCCTTCATAAAATCATAGAAGGCATCTTTGAGATATTAAAGAGGCTCATCGGAGAGGACATCGAGCTTAAAGTCAATTATTCGGAAATCGAGTTTCCTGTTTTTGCCGATGCGCATCATATAGAGCAGGTTATTTTAAATCTCGTAACCAATGCAAAGGATGCCATGCCCTCCGGCGGAAGATTGATAATAGAGACAGCCACACTGATACTCGATTCTGAATTTGCCGCTAAATACAATGCAAAGCCAGGAAGGTATATGATGCTCTCCATAAGCGATACAGGGAAGGGTATAGATAAAAAACACCTGCCCCATATTTTCGAGCCGTTCTTTACGACAAAGGAAAAGGGGAAGGGGACGGGCCTTGGCCTTTCGATGGTCTATGGCATAGTAAAACAGCATGAGGGTTTTATAAATGCTTACAGCGAAAAGGATGTTGGAACTACATTCAAGATATATATCCCTGCTTCGTCGGTGGAGTATAAGGATAAAGGCATAGAAGAGACGGCGATACCGCTGTTAAAGAGCGATTTAAGGGGGAGCGGGACGATACTCGTGGCAGAAGACGAGGAGACCGTAAGGGGATTCTTAAAAGATACCCTCGAAACCTATGGGTATAATGTAATTGCTGCTGTGGATGGGGAAGATGCGGTTTTAAAGTTCGGCGAAAATAAAGGGCGCATCGCTATGATTATCATGGATATAATTATGCCTAAGAAAAACGGAAAAGAGGTTTACGATATTATCAGAAAGATAAATCCCGGTATAAAAGCCCTCTTTATAAGCGGGTATACCCAGGATATAATCACTTCTAAGGGGATTTCCGAAGAGGGGCTGGAATTTATAGAGAAGCCTTTGAGGATACAGGTTCTTATGGAGAAGATAAAAAATATGCTAAAATAAAAGCGACTGGTGGTGAGTGGTCACTGGTCACTGCCCACTGGTCACTGGTCACTGGTCACTGACCACTAATTATGGAGGTGTAAAATGGCAACTGTAAAAGAGACAAGGGAATCGGGGAGGCAGGCTCAGGATGCAAAAGATATAAAGGGAGAGAGGAGAAAGGCATTGGAATTGGCTCTCTCGCAAATTGAAAAACAGTATGGCAAGGGTTCTATAATGCGGATGGGGGACAGGGAGGTATCGGAAGATATACCGGTTATTCCTACAGGTTCGGTATCACTCGATTCGGCGCTTGGCGTCGGAGGCATTCCCAGAGGGAGGGTTATAGAAATATTCGGACCGGAATCGTCGGGCAAGACCACCCTTGCGCTCCATGTAATCGCCCAATCGCAGAAGCAAAAAGGGGTTGCTGCCTTTGTGGATGCCGAGCATGCCATGGATCCCGTGTATGCCGGAAAACTTGGGGTAAATATCGACGAGCTTCTAATCTCCCAGCCGGACACGGGAGAGCAGGCTCTCGAAATAGTCGAGCATTTAGTCAGGAGCAATGCTGTTGATGTAATCGTCATCGATTCGGTTGCAGCCCTTACCCCGAAGGCTGAGATTGACGGCGAAATGGGGGAGGCGCAGATGGGGCTTCAGGCAAGGCTTATGTCTCAGGCTCTCCGCAAATTAACGGCAGCCATAAGCAAGTCTAAAACGAGCGTCATATTTATTAACCAGATACGGCAGAAGATAGGAATTATGTTTGGAAACCCCGAGACCACGACAGGAGGCAATGCCTTAAAATTTTACGCATCTTTAAGGCTCGATATAAGAAAAAAGGACTCTATAAAAGAAGGAACTGATGTGATTGGAACGAGGACAAAAGTGAGGGTCGTTAAAAATAAGGTTGCCCCGCCGTTTAAAGAAGCGGAATTCGACATCATATACGGCGAGGGAATATCCAAGGAAGGGGATTTGTTGGATATGGGAGAGAGGTATAAATTGGTGGAAAAGAGCGGCGCATGGTATTCCTACAATGGAGAGAGAATAGGGCAGGGAAGGGAGAACGCCAGAAAGTTCTTTAAGGAGAATTCAGGGGCATCCGCAGAGATAGAAAGAAAATTGAGAGATATGCTGGGGATTGGGGAAAAGAAGCCTGCTGTGCCAGCAGAGTAATAAAGGAGGTGAATAAAAATGCAAGTAACACTACCAATAGAGGTTTACGAAGGATTTGAAAAGGTTATAGGAAAAGAGGATGCGAGGAAAGTAATAAAATCCATAGAGACAACAATTACCGACATAACCGAGATAAAATGGAAAACGACAAAAGCCGAACTTCTCGAAGATATGGAAAAGATGTTTGCAACAAAGGACGATTTAAAAATTATGGAAGAAAGGTTTGACAAACTCAATCAAAAATTTAACTTCATGATTATCCTTATTATAATAGCCCTGACCCTCATGAACCCGGTAGCAGCAGAAATAATAAGAGGGTTAATAAAATAGAAAATTCAGCGATAATGCAAAAGGACGAATTTGAAAGGGCAAAGCAAATCGCCTATCGTTTCCTCTCCTACAGACCGAGGAGTAAAAAGGAGATTGAAAAGAAATTAAGGGAAAAGAAGTTTTCTAAAGATACCATAATAATGGTCATAAATCTTCTTGAAGAGAATAACTACATAAATGACAGGGAATTTACCCTTAACTATATCAGATACAGAATGGAGAATCGTCCTGTTGGACGGGCATCTTTGGAATATGAACTAAGGAAAAAGGGAATCTCTTCCTATTTAATAGAAGAATCTCTCCGTGAAATTTATGGAGATGGATTCGATGAATATGAAATAGCCGTTAAGATGGCAGAGAAAAAGATGGACTCTTTGAAAGATAAAAGAAAACTTTTCGGCTATCTGCAGAGAAAGGGATTTTCTTACGATACGATTGAAAGGGTGGTAACTGCTCTTATCAATTCCTGAAATTTTATATGGATATTTTTCTCCCCATATTTGTATTCCTGTTTGGAACGGCGATAGGCAGTTTCTCCAATGTTTGTATCTATCGTCTTCCGAGGAGAATTTCTATCGTAACCCCTTCATCCCGATGTTCTGCCTGCGGCAAAAGTGTAAGTCCGTTCGATAACATTCCCATAATAAGCTTCATCATGCTCGGAGGAAAATGCCGTTTTTGCCGGTCGCCCATATCGTGGCAGTATCCCGTTGTGGAAATAATCACGGGATTAATCTATTTGTTTTTATACTTTAAATTTCATATATCCTTCCTATTTATTGTCTTTGCCGTCCTCTGCGCTTCGTTAATAATAATAGCATTTATTGACCTCGAGCATAAGATAATACCGGATGTTATTACCATCCCCGGAATAATTATCGGATTAGCCGTAAGTTTTACAATGCCCCATATAACAGTGCTGAATTCCGTGAAAGGGCTTCTCGTGGGCGGGGGTCTCTTCTATGCAGTTGCAGTATTAAGCAGGGGAGGGATGGGGGGCGGGGATATAAAGCTTATAGCTATGATAGGCGCATTCCTCGGATGGAAGTCAACCCTCCTTACGATATTCCTCGGCTCGCTTATAGGCTCTGTTGCCGGCATTACACTTATAGTTCTGAAAAAAAAAGGGCGGAAGGATATGATTCCCTTTGGACCGTTTCTCTCTCTCGGCGCAATTATTTCCATATTCTTTGGAAGGGATTTAATATACCTGTGGCTTACGATAATATTCGGCTAACGGCTCACAAATGGGTTGAAAATATTAACGCAAAGTCGCAAAGGGTACAAAGTCGCAAAGCCTTTAATTTCTTTGCCTCTTTCTTTATAACTTTGCGTCTTTGCGTTAAAAAAAGGATTTTTGAATGAAAAGCTACCGCAAGGAACTGTGGTTTAATGTTCCTACCCGCAGGGCGTTTATCAATATCACGCCTCAGATCGAAGAATGCCTTAGAGACAGCGGCATTAAAGAGGGGTTTGTGCTCGTAAATGCCATGCACATAACCGCATCGGTTTTTATAAACGATAACGAATCGGGGCTTCATCATGACTTCGATGTCTGGCTCGAAAAACTTGCGCCCCATGAGCCTGTATCCCGGTATCGTCATAATAACGGCGAGGACAATGCAGACGCCCATCTAAAAAGGCAGGTGATGGGTAGAGAAGTTGTAGCTGCCATTACTAATGGAAGGCTGGACTTCGGACCATGGGAGCAGATTTTTTACGGGGAATTCGACGGGAGGAGAAAGAAAAGGGTTCTGGTGAAGATTATAGGAGAGTAATAATCTCACCACAAAGGCACAAAGAACACAAAGAATAAAAGGAGAAAAGGGGAAAGGGGAGAAATGGAGAAAAATATATTTACAAGGATATACAGGATAAACAGGATAACTTTTTTAACCAGAAATCCCTTATTTTTATCCTTTTCATCCTGTCTATCCCTGTTAAATAATTCTGTTAAATCTTTTTTTGTTTTTGTGACCTTTGTGTCTTTGTGGCGAGAAGGTGTCCTATGAAAAAGATAAAAATCATCGGTGTTCCGATTGACCTTGGCTTTGGCAGGAGGGGCGTGGATATGGGTCCGAGCGCCCTTAGAATTGCAGGGCTTGCAGAGGGTTTGAGGGGACTCGGTTTTTCCGTCGAAGACCTCGGCGATATACCGTCGCCGATCCCCGAATTGTGCAATCTTGAAGATAAAAATGCGAGATATTTGCCTCAGATTAGAGAGGTCTGCGGCAATTTGAGCAATATGGTCGGCGATGTATTAAAAGACGGGGCAATTCCACTAACGATAGGCGGCGACCACAGTCTTGCAATAGGGAGTATTGCAGGGGTCGGCAAGTTTCTTAAAGAGAGAGATAAGAATGCCGGTTTGATATGGCTCGATGCCCACGGCGATATGAATACGCCTGAATCAACCAACAGCGGCAATATCCACGGCATGCCCCTTGCCGTATCTCTCGGGCTTGGCGCAAAGGCGCTTACGGAAATCGAGGGCTTTTCTCCAAAGGTCAAAAGTAAGAATGCAATCCTGATAGGCGTAAGAAATCTCGATGAGAGGGAAAAGGGGCTTGTTGCAGGTTCGGGAATAAAGGTTTATACCATGAAGGAGATTGATGAAAAAGGGGTATCGAATATAATCGAGGAGGCTGTCGGCTCGATTGCGCAAAATACGGATTACATCCACCTCTCTTTCGATATGGATGTGTGCGACCCCTCGATAGCCGGCGGAGTGGGGACTGCCGTAAAGGGCGGGCTTAGCTACAGGGAGGCTCATTTGACGATGGAAAAGATTGCGGAATCGGGGATGCTCTGCTCGATGGACATGGTTGAGATAAATCCAATCCTCGATTATAAAAATACCACTGCCGAGCTTGGCGCAGAGCTTATTCTCTCTGCCTTTGGGAAAAAGATATTTTAATTTCCCTTTTCAAAGATAATCTCTATCCTTCGGTTTTTATCCTTGTTTTCTATGCTATTATCGGGATAGAGGGGTTTCGATTCTCCGTAGCCGGCGGCAGTGCATCTTCTCGGGTCAATCCCTTTGCTTGTCAGGTAATTGACGAAATTGTTCGCCCTGGCAAAGGACAGCTCATAATTAGACGAGAAACGCGGATTATGTATCGGCGTGCTGTCAGTATGTCCTTCCACCCTGATGTTATAAGGGAATCTGTTCAGGAGCATAACTATCTTATCTATAAATGGGAATACCGAAGGATTAATATCCGATTCGCCCGATTTGAAGGTTAGGGGGTCGGAATTGACTACTGTCAGATTTCCATCTTCCACTTTCGTATATATTTTATCCTCTATGCCTATTTGAGATACAAATTTATCCATATCCTTCTTTATCCGCTGTAATTCGCTATTCTCATCCTTA
Organism: uncultured Nitrospinota bacterium; assembly: GCA_964391545.1. Classification (GTDB taxonomy): domain Bacteria; phylum Nitrospinota; class Nitrospinia; order UBA9942; family UBA9942; genus JACQEW01. Next base: position 7,803 of record CAYMMR010000111.1, read on the forward strand.
TCCTTCGTATCTTTGAGGTGGGAGAGCCTTTTCTCCGCCCTTATCATTTCCATATAATCCGAGGCGGTTTTGTTTTGAGGGTCTTGCCTCAGCGCCGACAAAAAATATCTGTTGCTTGCCTGAATATCGCCCGTCTTAAAGCTTATTTGCCCTGCTGTAATCAACTGGCTGGCTAAAAATCCTTTGTTTTCGGGGAAGCTGTTAATTAATACCTTGCTGATTTTCATTGCCTTTTCCTCCATGGCGATTAATTTTTTCATAAAGTCGTTGTCCGCTTTTGCATCATCGAAGTTTACTGCCCATAGATAGGATGTAGCAAGAGAATGAAGCGTAACCGCATAATAAATATCGTCTACCAAACCAAGAGATTCAAGTGAATCCTTTGCCTCCGTAAATTTTATATGAGCTTCGGAAAATCTCCCTTCTCTAAAAAGACTAAATCCGTCGCTGTAATGCTTTTTATATCGAGCGTCTGGGTTTAGGTCTTTGGCGTTGAATTTGTCTAAATCGAAAATACCAATCTGTTCATCGCTATTTGTGTGAAAATTGTTAAATTTCATATCCTGGGCATGTAGATAATCGGCGCTTAAAAAAATACATAAGAAAATTGTTGATGCCTTTGTCTTTTTATTCATAATAAAAATCTCCTTTACCCCCTCACCCTCCCTCTCACCTTGGGGGGGAGGGGAAGGGTGAGGGGATAATTTAGTTCACACTGAAAAATGACCTTTTTTTCACTTCCGTTATTTTCGGGGCACCCATCAATGATGGGTCGTGCTTTAATTTATTGAAATTATTACATTATGGAACAAAAGAAAAACTAAAAAGTC
>CAYMMR010000112.1:0-8630 GCA_964391545.1 uncultured Nitrospinota bacterium
ATCTACACGCGTAAGATCGTCGGCAGCGTCAGATGTGTATAAGAGACAGGTTAAGGGGGGAAAGAGGGGGGATTTCAGAAGTAGACAATATCACCTACCGCCAGGCATTCGGTGTGGGTTTAGCTCAGGTGCTGTCCCTTTTTCCCGGAGTGTCGAGGTCGGGGGCTACGATAATGGGCGGATTAGTTGCAGGTCTCGATAGAAAAACAGCAACTGAGTTTTCCTTTTTCCTCGCAATACCTACGATGTTTGCGGCAACATTCTATGACCTTTTAAAAAACTTTGGAGGACTTTCAACCTCCGACCTTCCTGTCTTTGCCACAGGCTTTATCGTCTCTTTTGTATCCGCCCTGATAGTAATCAAGGCATTTCTTGGCTTTGTTACAAAACATAATTTCTCTGCTTTTGCATATTACCGCATTATTTTCGGCATCCTTGTGTTATTACTGATGTGAGCATTAAATTAACAGGAACACGAATTACACGAATATACGAATGGCACGAATAAATATATTTATTAAACAATATCCCTGTTTGATTTTTTTGTGTAATTCGTCTATTCGTGTCATTCGTGTTAAAATCTTTACAGCAAGTCTATACTTAGCCTAAAAACTATATTTCAGCCTTGCAAAGACGCGTTGGTTATCTTTAAATTTTTCAAAAAAACTCCCTTCCTTTCCGTAAAGCAAATCTGCCCCGATTTCGAGGTTTAATCCGTCTGCAAGGTTCGAAGAAATCTCAGGCTGTAAGAATATGTCTTCGGCATGCAGACGCCATATTCCCTGAAGTGAGAATTTCGTATAATCCGTAAAACTCCAGTCCGCTTTCAGCATTACTGCTTTTTTAAATAGATACCTTAAATCTCCTTCCGAAAGAGAATCCCTCTCCGGCACTGGCAGTGTTTGAATCCATTGGCATAAAATATATAAGTCCTGCTCTTCTATCAGATTGCTGAAATTGTAATCGAGTCCGAGCACATACATTAAATAAGGGTCGCTTACTTCTGGAATCTTGCCGTCAAAGTCATCCGTAATAAAATATCCTGCTTCCCCACGAACTCCGAACTTATCAAAGGATACCGCAAAATCTCCGCCTATAACCTGAAGCCTCCTATATTCGAGGAGAACCGAATCGGGTTTTAAAAATACAGATGGAAACTTTTCAAACCCCCTGTAATAGCTTACTGAAAAATCCCAGCCACTGAATGATGAGGAGACCTTTCCTGCAAATTGAGCATTGTTAATTTCGGTTGAAGGTTTTTTGACCTGAACAGGTAAAGAAATAAGCGATTGAGGAAATATATTCCACCGTGAATTATAACCAGGAAGTATGCTCGGCTCAAAGACAGGAATTACAGCACCTTCAAATGTCCAGTTACCCAGATAATATCTTCCCCGTAAGCTTGTCATCCCGATTTCCTCTTCATCCGTATCGAGCAAATCGCTGTAGTCAACAGGATTTAAGTTATTTGTAGGATTGATGCTGTCAGCCTTCCCCCATGCGTATACCTGTTTTCCAATGCGGAGGTCAAAGGATACTCCCTCATAATCAATATACGCCTCATCGAGCCATACACGGTCTCTACGATGATTTACCTCATCGTATCTTATCTCTATTGCCGAGAAAAGCTTTACCTTTTCAGCAGGGGCAGCACTGGACTTTAGGAAAAATATCATCTGGTTTCTTCCGTTATCGTCATGCCCGGGATTTATTTCTTTAAAATAGGTCTTGTTCTCTGCTTCTGCATAACCGTTGAATTGTAAGTTAGAGCCCTCTTGTGCATAAGCAGTGGAGAGCCATAAGAGACAAAATAATGCTGCAATAAATATCGGCATATAAAAAAAAGATTTTAATCTCTGTTTATCTGTGCAAATCTATGGCTAAAAAAATTATTCCTTCACCAACTGTCTCTCGGTAAACAGGCTGTCGGACAGCCCCTCGTCAAGTTTTATTTCCTCATAGAGAAGCTCTGTCTTATGCTTCCTCTGGAAATTTTCCATAACCAATTTATGGGCGCGCGGTTTTCCGTTAATTATTCTTATATCGGAGAAGGTAAGGATCTTAAAGAAATCCCCTTTCTTATTGTAATAGTTAATCTTCAAAAGGACATAATCGCTTTTCCTTATCCAGAATTCCCTCTTATTGTAGCTTGTCTCTTTCTTCTTCGATTCGCTTACTGCAATGCCTTCTATCTTATAGCATGGCTCGCCAGCCGCATCCGCAGCGCCTAAGAGTTTATATTCAAATTCATCGAGATCATCCCTCTCCATATCCTCATAAGTAAAATCCGAGCCCATAAAGCTGTCCCCTTTATCGCTTGCCGAAATCCTCCGGGTCTTTCTCATGGCAGGCAGATAGAGCCACTGGTCGTCCTCCGAGCCTTTATGTTCGAGCGTCAAAAGCCCCGTCCCTTTTACATCTGCCGGCAGCAAAAATTTTACAAGGGTATTCCTGTTGTCGTCCTTGTCTTTCTTTTCCCAATATGAAACCTTTCTCACCCTCTCCTGTCCTTTTTCATTTATGAGCTTCATGGTGAGCGATGATGCGCTGTCTCTCGAATTTGCTATCTCATCATTCTTGTCCATAATCCCGCGCGCTGTCAGTTCCTCGGAAAAGGCGGAGCTGAAAGTGAATAAGAACCACAAAACAAAACCCATCCCTGCAACAGCCCAGCGAATTTTTGTTTGATAAGACATCTCCTGCCTCCTTTCAGGCTTAAGGTTGTGCGCTAATGAAGAGGTATTCACGAAGCCGAATAGCACAGGTAGAATTAACAGCGTCCCTATGGATACCGTGAGCATATTCAGGCTTACAAGCCAGCCGAAATCCCGCACAGGGACGAAATCCGAGATAATAAAGACTATAAAGCCGAGGATATTTGACATTCCATCGAAGACTATCGCCTTTCCGGAGGATGTCATCGTTGCGATGGTGGCATCATGGTAATTCAATCCCCTCTCGATTTCTTCTCTGAAATGGGTTATATAATGTATTGCAAAGTCTACGCCGACGCCTACGGCTACGGATGTAATTATGGCAGTTGCCATATTCAGGCGGATCCCAAGAAATCCCATGACCCCGAATGTAAAAATCGTGGCGACGGTAAGAGGAACGATGCTTAAAGCCCCGATCCTGAAGGAGCGGTAGACAACGGCACAGAAAAGAAAGACGATAAATATGGAACTGATGATATTCTGAATTTTTCCTTTTACGATATAGTTTGTCTGCGCCATCCAGTAGATTAAGCCTTCATAAGACAGTTTAATATCCCTTGAAAAAAGCGTGCCTGCATAATTTTGTATATCTTCAAAAATCTCCTTCTGTCTCTCCTGGTCGAAGGTCGTCAGATTGATTGCAACCTTAGCCCTTCTGTATTCATAGTCAACAAGATTGTCGAAATCCCCCGGATTCCCGGATATGGAATAGAGAAGGAGATACTGCGCTATAAGCTCCTGCGAATCGGGGATAACATCGAATTCCCTTTTCTCGCCGTTCATTACATAGTGCATCCTCTTTATAAGCCTTGCAAAGGAATCCGTATTTCCTACGTCTTCGATTGTGCGGGCATAGTTTTCGAGCTTTAGCATATTTCTCAAAACTAAAGGGTTTTTTATGCCGTCAGGCGCCGGGGTCTCTACCATGATTGTAAGCGGATTCGAGCCGCCGATTTTATCGTTAAACTTATTTGCCGAGATTGTGAATTTATGATCATTTGGAAAGAAGTCAACGAAATTTATGCCGACCTTTATCTTTGAAACCCCGATGATGGAGACAACAAACATTGCAGCTATAACTATAGCCAGAAGGGTTCTGTTTCCCATTGTAAAATTAGCAAGCCGCAGCATTAATTTATCGAAGAAGTCTTTAACCGCCCTTTTTCCCCCTTCCTCTGAAGGAGAGGTTTTTGTATTAGTTTGAAGCTTTAGGAGCGAGAGAACCGCCGGCGCAAATGTCAAGGCGAGCAGAAATCCGAATACTATGCCGATGCTCAAGAAAACGCCGAACTCTTTTATCGAGACAACCTTGAATATTATCAGGGTAACGGTTCCGATAGCAGAGGTAATCCCTGCCATCAGAAGGGCTTGCGTTACCCTCTGAACTGCCGTCCCCGAGGCGCGGATAGAATCTTTTGAATTGGATGCCGCTTCATAATAACGATAGACAATATGAATCCCGTAAGAGCTTGTTATTGAAAACATAACCATGGGAATTATGGAAGTAACCACATTAATCTTATACCCAAGATGCCCCATTAACCCCATCGTCCAGATAACGCTTATTATCATAATCATTGCTGGAATTATAATGCCGCGGAGCCTTCTGAAAGAAATATAAAAACCTGTCAGGAGTAAAAGAAAGGCAAATGGCATCAAGAGATTGATATCGTGCTGGATTCCACGGTCAATCTCGTAATCTCCGTTTATGCCTGTAAAATAAAGTTTTTCAGGACCTTCATTTTTTTTTGCGAGGGCATAAACCTCCTCGACGAGCTTATCCCGCTCTATGCCGTTCAGCTTTTCCACATTTGCGATTACAGCCGTCATCGTTTCGTCTTTCGATACGAGCCGTCCGTAGAACATATCGTTCCCGCGGACATCTTTTTTAAGGAGCTCTATCTCTTCCGTTGTTTGCGGGACATCCTTCATAAATGCGCCGACCTCGAGCCCCCAATCTCTGCCCTTGATATTATTTGCCGTTGACAGGCTTATAACCTCGTCTTCTATTATTCCGTTAAGATGTTTTATCTCTTCGGAAAGCGCCTTTACCTTTTGGAGCGTGGAAGGATTATATATAGTGGATTCATTTTCGATTCCAATAATAAGCAGCTCTTTCTTTCCAAAGACCTCCTGAAAATAATTCTGTGTTTGTATAATCGGGTCGTTTGCAGGCAGGTCGTCCTGAATTTCGCTCGCAACCTCAAGTTTTGTCATTCCGTAAACGAAAAAAAGTGTCAGTATAATCGTAAAAGCTATAATCTTCTTTGGATTTTTTGTCACAAGATTTGAGAAAAAACTGCTCATTGTCTTCATTTTATCATCTCCTTTATAGACTGACTGGTTAGTATGTTTTATGTCTTAAATAAACCACTCACCTCAATCCTCTCCCCTTTGGGGAGAGGGTCAGGGTGAGGGGGTAATCCCATCGAAAAATGCGGATATTGCCGTATGCCAGATTGTTTTTACATTTAGAGACTTATCGATGGAGTAGGCGATAATTATTCCATCAAATATAGCTAATAAGGCAATGGATAGTTCCTTAACATTAACATTTGGTTTAATCTCCCCTTTCTTGATCCCCGATTTTATCAGATTTGAAACTGTCTCCTGCCATATTTTATGCACCCCGCTGTGCGCCTCTTTAACCTGTTTGTTTTCATCGGTCAATGCCCAGAATTCAAAGGACATTTTACATTGATCGGGCTCATTTATCAGTGATTCAAGAATCTTATCTCCTGTCTTTAATGCAAGTTCTTTGACCGGCATATTCTGCTCTGAAAAGGCGCTTAAAATCTGCAGATGTTCATCGCACTGCAGCTTGCATATATCGGCCAGAATCTCTTCCTTGCTTTTGAAATACCAATAGAGGGAGCCTTTGCTTAATGCAGCCTCCGAGGCTATATCATCCATTGTTGTCTGGTGGTAACCATGCTTGGATATACACCTGATTGCAGATTCCAGAATCTGCTGTCTCCTTATTTCTTTAGTCTCTCTTTTTGTCATTTATATTTTCTCCTAATAGACTGACTGGTCAGTATATAATATACAATCCGATTTTCTTTTGTCAAGCATTTTTTGAATTATTTGTTTTTTATAAATACCCCTGTATCTCTTCCCGCTTTGAATCTCCTGCCTTCATCAAGCAGATTTTCGAAACAGACAATATCCCCGCGCCGGAGTTCCCGGAATGCCTTATTTAAAGGGGTTTCATCTTTATCGAGCCTTGTAATCGGCTTCCTACCCACCTGTCCGCAGATGTAAAATTCAAGTTTTCCCTTTGATATTATAGGTTCGCTGACCGCCCTGAAAGAGCCTTTTCCATATATATCGGATAATGAAAGGCTGTCTTTTCTTAATATCAGGTAAGAGAACTTCAGGGAATCCTTTCGCAGCCCGGTAAGCCTGTCTAATTCTTTAATTAAAGGCGGCGGCGCCCACGGCATATCTTCATGACACCAGTCCTTCGGATTTATCAAGGCAGGGCAAGGCTCGCAGATAAGGCAGGGAGAGTAAATATTAAAACCCTGCTTTAAAAGTCCGTCTCTGACTTCGAGCATTTCCCTCGATGTTTTGCAGAGGGCAGGCTCTATGATTATACAGCTTCCATCATAATGCAGGTATTGATTCATCAACTTTGTCAATATATCAACCTTTTTTGCAATTCCTTTTGCATCGTCGTAAAACAGCTCATTGAGGATATTTGAAAGCATAATGATGTCGAAAGCGCCTTCGGAAAGGGTTTCTGTTTTTTCAATATTTAATCTGCCGGTCTTTAATGAAGCTCGAGCCGGATACCTTTCTTTATATATTTTAAATAAAGCCTCGGCGTCTTTAAGGTTGTTTTCAACGGCGTCCACAGCGGTAAAATCGAGAAAAGGGGGTTGCGCCTGTCTCGAAAAGAAATCCATTATGCCGATAACAGCCGTTCCGGGACCGGAGCCGACATCGAGAATCCTCAACCTCTCCTTTAATAGAGGTTTTTCGGGATGGAGGTATAGTTCTTTAAGAGGCAGGCATATTTTATACAGGTTCGATATAAGGAAATATAGGATGTATGCGCTTCTCAGATTCTTATCTTTAAGATAGCTCTTCGGAAGGCTCTCCCGTCCTTTGGTAAAAAGACCGGAGAGCCTTGCCACATCCGATGCTACGGCATTAAGCCGGGGAGGCTTAATCGCGGCAGGACTGCCGTAGAGGTATTTCAAAATAATATCTTCTAAAATATTTCCATTTACATCAATCCTTTTCATCGTTATTTTTGGAGGATACCTTCGAACTCCAGAATAATCGTAACCGTATTATCAACAATAAGCCCTCCTGTTTCGAGCAATTTATTCCAAACAAGGCCGAAATCCCTTCTGTCAAGCGTGCCTCCGCCGGTAAAACCAACCCTGCTGTAGCCCCAGGGGTCTTTAACCTTTCCAAGCATCTCTCCTTCGATGACAATGTCTTTTGTTACCCCGTGTATTGTCAATGCCCCGAGAACCTTATATTTGTTTCCTTCTTTGGACAAAACCTTCTTATGCCGATAGGTTATCTGCTGAAATTTTGCCGCATCGAGGAAATCGGGGCTCCGAAGATGGGCGTCTCTTTTCTCATTAGCGGTATCTATGCTGACAGCCTCTATCTTTATCGAGGCATCCTCTATGTTGTCCGCTTTGTCAAGCGCAAATGAGCCTGTAAACTTATTAAACTTCCCCTTAACATTGGATATAACCATGTGTTTTACTGACAGACCGATATGCGAATGGTCTGCATCAATATTATAAACATCTGCCGATGCCGGTTGAGCCGATACAAAAAATATGCTTATTATAAAAATAGTCAATTTTTTTATCATATTACCCCCTAAAGCTTGCCTGATGAAAATCAGGGAAGCAAAATTTTATGAATAAGAGATTGCTGCTTAAAAAAAGTTCTTTTATTTTTCACCCCCTTTCAAAAAATACTTGTCTTTTTCTATATAAACATTAAGATATGTATAGGCAATATGTCAAGCGCGCTTTTAACTACCCGAAACTATTTAAGGGCTTGCTATAAAAGGAGGTGTTTCGATGGATTCCATAAAAATTCAGGGAATATTTTTTGAGAGAAAGATTATGACAGTCGGGGTAGGCGGAACCGGACAGCAGAAAACCGATGACCTCCATTATTTTGTAAGGGAATTGGATGACGGCAATATCCGCCTGGAGTTTTTAAGGGGAGGCAAGCCTTCGGGCGTCGAGCTCGATGTCATAACAAAGGAAGAGTTTGCAAAAAGATTTCGCCCCTGCTCCGAGCATGACTGCCCCATGAAGCCCAAGACAGAGGAAGAAAAAAAGAAGAAAAAGCATGACGATATCGTAAAAACTGCAGAGGAGCATTTAAAAAATAAGGAATATATAAGCGCCGAGTTCGAATACGGAAGGGCGATAAAGCTCGACGAAGACAGCGTTAAGGCAAACTACGGCATGGGCAAGGTCTACATAGAAACGGGCAGGGTCGAGCAGGCAAAAGAGGTATTCAAAAAGCTGAGTCAGATAGAGGCTCTGTTTGAGGAGGAGAATAAGCATATATTCAACGAATTCGGCATAGATTTAAGGAAAAATGGAATGCTGGACGAGGCTATAGCAAATTATGAAAAGGCTATCTCGATTGACCCGAAGGATGAGGCCCTTTATTATAATCTCGGAAGGGCGTATAAGGAGAAGGGAAATTATAAGACTGCCTACGAAAAGGTGAAGAAATCGCTGGAGATTAAACCCGATTTCAAAGAGGCGCAGGAATATCTGGAGTTTTTGAGAGGCAAGGCAGGAGCAAAAGACTAAATAAGGGTCAAGGGTCAAGGGTCAGGTTAAAACAAAAATTATTAGCTGTTATCTTGCCCCTTGCCCCTTGCCCCTTGCCCCTTATTTTAGGTATGGCAATAAAGAT
>CAYMMR010000113.1:0-6172 GCA_964391545.1 uncultured Nitrospinota bacterium
GAGAGAGGACAGGAGGCATATTCAGGACAGGGACCTTCGTATAATGAGGGGGGTTATAAAAACCAAGCTGAATCTTGAGATGGCTGCAATAAAAGAGATGATAAATATCTCCCTCGAAGTAAAACCGGACCAGGTAACACTGGTTCCGGAAAAAAGACAGGAAATAACCACCGAGGGAGGGCTTAATGTAAAATCACAGGAGGATTATTTAAAAAAGGTGATTGAGAAATTTAAGCCCGCAAATATCCCTGTAAGCCTGTTTATTGACCCTGATTTAGAACAGATTAAATCGGCCAAAAAAATAGGGGCGGACTGCGTGGAGATAAATACAGGAAAATATTCGGAGGCAAAAACAGAAAAGGAATTAAATGAGGAATTCGAGAAAATAAAAACTGCCGTCATAACTGCCTTTAAATCCCGGCTCATAGTTCATGCAGGACACGGTTTGACATACCGCAATGCCGGACGAATTTCGGATTTGAAAGAGATTTCCGAGTTGAACATAGGGCATAATATAATAGCAAGGGCGGTTCTTGTGGGAATGGATAGGGCTGTAAGGGAGATGCTAAAAATTATAAATCCAGTTTCAACCCGTCTTTGAACATTGTTTTTTCGGTATCAGGCAGTCCTTTTATCATCTCTTTTATTTTTTCTTTTGTCTCGGCGGTGCTGAAGAGTTGTTCCATAGCCCTTTTAAACAGGGCAATTGCGTCATTATGCCTTTTCTCTTTTATATACAATTCGCCTAAAAGCATCTGCCTCTGGGGCGCCCTGGGGCTTATAGATGAAGCCTGTTCGAGGTGTACTATAGCGTTTTTTATATCGCCCTTTTTATACATAAGCTCCCCAAGGCTGTGGAATGCCTTTACATACCGCGAATTATAGGAAATGGCATTTTTAAAAAACTCTTCGGCTTTATCCAGCTCGCCTTTCTCAAAATGCGCAAGCCCTAAAAAATATGTAGCCTTTGCGCTGTTGGGTTTGATTTTAAGCGCCTTTTCAAATTCTATCTTTGCTTCGTCATACATCTTCTTGTTTAAAAAATCTATCCCTTTATCGAATATAACCTCGCCCTCCGGCGGGTTCTTTACCTTTTCCAAAATCTCTGCGATTTTATCTTCCAGCGTCTTTGTTACGAATGGCTTTATTATATAACCGTCAACCTGCTCTTCTGCTGCCTCTACAATTTCGTCTTCCCAGTTCTCCGCCGTTACCATAAGGATAGGGAGATGCCTCAGGGCATTATCCGCCCTCACCGCCCTCACCACCTGTATCCCGGGCATGCGGGGCATATTCCAATCGAGAATTAAAAAACCAAACAACCCCGACTGGAGCTTTGCCAGCGCAGTATCTCCGTCATCGGCCTCTTCTATATTTTCAAATCCTATCTGCCTCAGCATATTTTTAATAGTCCGCCTCATGTTAGTAAAATCATCGGTTATCAGGATTTTCATCTTCTTTATGCTCTTATCAAATTCCATTTAATCCTCTCCTCGTAAGGAAATTAATATCAGGTGGATTATAAAACTTCTCCTTACACCGCATTATATATTATATTCCGCATAAGTCAATCGGATAACGATAGGCAAAACTTTTAAGATATTACAAGCGAGATTATCTTTCCTATTATGAAGCCAACCCCGGATGCAATGCCCCCTATGATTACCACCTCTATACCGCTCTTCATCCAGCTGCCCTTTGTTACGGCCGTCTTTCCTGCGCCTACACAGAATAAAAACATGAGAGATATAATAACGGCAGCCTTCAATGCTGAGATATGATTATCCATAAACATATATGGAATTAGAGGCGGAAGCGAGCCGACGGCAAAGGAGACACCCATGATTGCGCCCACCCTTACCGGGTCGTCGAAGGTCTCCTCCACTATGCCCAATTCCTCCCTCATCATAAATCTAACCCAAAGTTTTTTATCGGATGTTACCCGCTTTACTATCATCTCTATTTCATCTTTCTGGAATCCAAGATTGCCGTATATCTCTCTTATTTCCTGGGTCTCCTTTTCGGGCATCTCTTCGATTTCCCTTGTTTCCCTCTTTATCTCGTTTTCAAAAAACTCCCTCTGAGATTTTGTAGAAAGATATGCGCCGAAGAACATGGAGATAGCGCCTGCAACCATCTCCGCCAGCCCGGCAAGGAGGACAGACTTTATATCGGCCATCGAAACCGTAACCCCTGCGACGAAACCGACGGCAGTAACAAGACCGTCATTAATTCCGAAGATAACCTCCCGAATCACTCTCCCCTTTGGAGTATGCCAGTCTTCATCGTGGAATTTTTTTAGATAATCCATAATAATAGCGAATTTAGAATTGTAAATCGCGGAGCGGGTATCGAGAAAAGGGAATTAATATCTATCCCTGTGAATCTTTTCTTCTTTATACTGCGTTCTCGGAGCCTTTTCTTCGTCGGGATAGCCGAAGGATAGCATGCACAGAACGCCGGCCGTTTTGGGTATCTCCAGTATATCTCTAACAGCCTGTTCGTCGTCCTTGCCGCTGTATTTTGTCCCTCTGGCGGCAATCCAGCAGCTTCCCAATCCCATTTCCGTGCCTGCTAAAAGCATGTTTTCGGCAGCGGCGCTGCAGTCGTCTATCCACTGAGGGCTGCCGGTATCGCCGCATACGACTATTACAAGAGGCGATTCCGCACACATCCATGCATAAGGATGCACCTTCGATAATTTGCCCCTCATTTCTTTATCTTTGACAACTACAAATTCCCACGGCTGATTGTTGTGCGCAGACGGCGCTGCCATAGCAGCCTCCAGGAGCTTTTTTATCTGCTCATCGGCCAGATCTTTGGGTTTATATCTCCGTATGCTCCGCCTCTTTAATATCGCTTCATAAGTGTCCATAACTTATCTATATCTTCTTTCCCGTGATTCTCCGTAATGCAGATTAACATACAGTTCTTCAACTCCGGATAAAACCTTTCTAAAGACAGCCCCCCGATTATTCCTTCTTTTGTCAACTCCCTGTTTATGTCGTTTGGATTTACAGGCGTCTCGATGACAAACTCGTTGAATACCGGATTATTAAATTTGAGCTTATATCCCTTTAATCCGGATAAAAGCCCCTTTGCATAATCGGCCTTCTGCAGATTTAAAACCGCCAGCTTCCTGAATCCCTCTTTTCCCATAAGAGACATATAAACAGCGGCCGAAAGGGCGCACAATGCCTGATTCGAGCATATATTGGATGTAGCCTTTTCCCTCCTTATGTGCTGTTCCCTTGTTGAGAGGGTTAGGCAAAAACCTGTCTTTCCGCTCGAATCAATCGTTCTTCCCACAAGCCTGCCCGGCATGCTCCTTATATATTTATTTCTTGTGGCAAACAGCCCAAGATAAGGCCCGCCAAAAGATAGGGGATTTCCCAATCCCTGCCCTTCTCCTGCTGCTATATCTGCGCCAAAATCACCCGGGGGTTTAAGTATTCCGAGAGATACCGGCTCGTTTGCACATGCAATAAAAAGAAAACCCTTTGCGCGGGCTAATTCTCCCAAATCTTTCATTTTTTCTATACAGCCGAAAAAATTAGGATTTTGAATTGCAACTGCCGATGTCTCATCGGATATATTTTTCGAGAGCCATTCGAGGTCGCTTATGCCGTTTTCGGTAAATGGTATTTCTTTAAGGTCAATATCGAGATACCTGCAATAGGTGTTTATTACCTGTCTGTATTCCGGATGAATGCATCCGGAGATGAAGACATCCTTCCTGCCGTTTATCCTATGCGCCATTATAACCGCCTCGGCCAACGCAGAAGCCCCGTCATACATAGAGGCATTTGCAACCTCCATTCCGGTAAGCTGGCATACCAAAGTCTGAAACTCATAAGTCGCCTGAAGAGTTCCCTGGCTTATCTCGGGCTGGTAAGGCGTATATGCGGTATAAAACTCCGAGCGGGAGATTATGTGGTCCACGGCGCTTGGAATATAATGATTGTATGCGCCTGCGCCTAAGAAGGAGATATGAGATTCCGTATCGGCATTCTTCCCTCCCATCTCCTTGATATGCCTTAAAATAGCGGATTCGGGCATGGAAGGCGGAAGATTCGAGAGAGATGCCTTTGTCCGCAGGGTTTCGGGGATGAAGGCAAAAAGCTCCTCTATGGATTTTACCCCTATGCTCGCAAGCATTTCCTTACGATCTTTATCTGTATTGGGAATGTATCTCATAAGATAGGGACCGGGGACTTGAGACTGGAGAATAGTTTTTACTAATCTCCAATCCCTAACCCCTAATCCCTGCCTCTACTGGTTTTCCTCCTCAACATATTTTGCATATCCATCGGCAGAGAGGAGGTCTTTCAATTCTTCTTTATCGCTCATTTCGACAATAATCATCCATCCCTTATCATAGGGATTGGAGTTGACCATCTCGGGTATCGACTCAAGCTCGCTGTTTACCTCTACAACCTCCCCGCTTACCGGCGAATAGAGGTCGGAAACCGTTTTTACGGACTCTACTACGCCGAACGGCTCCATAGCTACAACCTCGCTCCCTGCCTCCGGAAGCTCTACAAATACTATATCGCCGAGCTGATGCTGCGCATAATCGGTGATGCCGATCTTCGCCCTGTTATTTTCCACCTTAATCCACTCATGCTCCTTTGTGTATAAAAGTTCATCCGGATAATCCATTTTTATTCCCTCCCTTAAATAATAGTATTAAGTAGTGTGCGGTGAAAAATGATATTTTTTTCACTTCCGTTACTTTTTCTTTTGTTTTATTTATTTGAATTATCACACTGTGGAACAAAAGAAAAACTAAAAAGTCGTTCAAAAAAATCATTTTTCACCGGATATTAAGTAGAAAGTAAGGAGTAGGAAGCAGGAAATTTACTTCATACTTCATACTTTTTACTTCTTACTGTTTTATAAAATGGTGTTTTCACAATCTTTGCCTTCGGATAATTACCCCTTATGTCTATCTCTATTTCTTCCCCGATATTAGACATCTCTGTCCTTACATAACCGATGCCGATAGCCTTATTAAGGGAAGGGGACATTGTCCCGCTGGTTACATCGCCTATTCTGCTGCCCCCCTTAAAAATTGCATAATGGGACCTGGGAATTCCCCTATCTATCATTTCAAAACCTATCAATTTTCTGTTTACGCCCTTCTCCTTTTGTTCCAGAAGGGATTTTTTTCCTATAAAATCCCCTTTATCGAATTTAACCACCCATTCAAGGCCGGCATTTAACGGCGTGGTCTTTTCGCTTATATCGTTTCCGTAAAGCGGATATTTCATTTCCAGCCTCAAGATATCCCTTGCTCCAAGCCCCACAGGCTTTATGCCATATTCCTTTCCTGTTTCCAATAATCTATCCCATATTCTAACGGCGTATTCGTTCTTCATATACACCTCAAAGCCATCCTCTCCCGTATAGCCAGTTCTCGATACGATTGCATCTACTTTATCAACTTTGCACCTTTTAAAGCAATAATATTTTATCAACGGCAGGTCTGCATCCGAAATCTTGCCGAGTATCGCCTCGGAATTCTTCCCCTGTATTGCAATCTGACTAATCGTATCGCTGATATTCTCTGCCTCTACAGCCTGTCCTGCACCAAGATTTTCCATAATCCACCGATAATCCTTATCGGCATTGGAGGCATTTACGCAGAGCATAAATTTTTCTCCGGAGAGCCTGTATACGATTATATCATCCACTATCCCGCCGTCCGGATAACACATCATAGAATACTGGCACTCATCGTCATTAAGCCTCGACACATCGTTCACCGTAAGAAGCTGGAGCGTTTTAACCGCATCTATGCCCCTCACCTCTATTTCGCCCATGTGGCTGACATCGAAAATCCCTGCGGAGTTTCTTACTGCGCGGTGTTCATCCATTATCGCGGAATATTGGACAGGCATCTCCCACCCGGAAAAATCTACGATTTTTGCGCCTAATTTTTTATGGGCATCGTATAAAGCCGTTCTTTTAAGTTTCATATTCATAAATTTATTTTATATACAAAAAATTTATATATGGCAAGAGAAAAATCGATGGAAAATTTTATGGGAAGCTATTCCGTTTTGAATGGCAGAACTTTTTTCTCAAGCTGCCGAGCCGAATAATTTACAGAGCACATCTATAACAATAAGCTCAACCTCTTGATTAAAATCGAATAATTTTCCAACCG
>CAYMMR010000113.1:6182-8579 GCA_964391545.1 uncultured Nitrospinota bacterium
AATAATCTGTATGCCCTCTTTCCGATGGATAACGTTTATATTTGCTTTATCTCTTATAAAATCCGGTTGATATTTTGCCGGGGTTCTGAACCAGCCGTCGCCTGCAAGGTGTTTCGCAAGCATTGCCGCAATGCCGTATACTTTTAAAGAGCCTTCCCTGTCCTTTTGAATAGTGGACAGGTATATGCTCATCTCGTCGAACCGGTGGTTATTAAAGAATATCGTATAAGACACGGAAACAACTTCTCTCTGTCTTTTGTTTTTATGAGCGGTGTTATCACTTGCAAAACTTGTCCCGTTAAGATTTAAAATGGGAGAGGCTTGCCCTGTAAGCAGAATCGCCGACAAAAGGAATATAAATAAATTCTTTATCATAAGCGCCTCCTGTTTTTTTACTCTCGCCTTCATTATCGGCATTTCCAAAAATAAGTATTAGAGAAAAAATGCGGGAAATTCGTCGGCTTGGCGATATGCGGAAGGTTTTAGAAAGGCTTATGTCCTAATTTGGATTTAACCGAATCGATCAGAAATGTCATCTCCTTGCATTTTATAAAAGCCGCCATGCCGAAATATACGGCAAGACCGGTTAAAATCGTAAAAGAGAACCATATTAATCCGGCTATGCCGCGGCTTAATGCCGGCGGCTGATAGCTGATAAAGAGATAACAGATTATACCCATTACAGCGGATGATAGGCATATCTTAAGAACCGAATTTACGATATTGCTCCAGCCGAGCCTTCTGACAGCATCAGGCAGATAGTAAATCAGGAGCAATAGGTTAAGCATTGCAGAAAGGGATGTGGCAAGGGCAATGCCTGCATGTTTGAGCGGGTGCATGAGGATTAGGTTAAATACCACATTTGCTATCATTGAAATAATCGCAATCCTTACAGGCGTCTTTGTATCCTGAACAGAGTAATAGGCAGGCGCAATAACCTTTATACCCGAATATGCCCATAGCCCTATTGAAAAGGCAATTAGAGCCTGTGAAGTATTTATTGCAGCCTGATGTGTAAACTCGCCCCTTTCAAAGAGAAGAGACACAATCGGCAGGCTCAAAACAATCTGTGCCGTCATTGCAGGTATGGCAATAAAGAAGGTGAACCTGAGGCCAAAGGAAATAGTATCCCTCATTCCTTCCATATCCTTCTTTGCAGCAAAGGAGGAAAGGGTCGGCAGGATAGCAGTTCCTATAGCAGTGCCGAACACACCGAGGGGAAACTGCATTACCCTGTCCGCATAATAAAGATAGGATATACTCCCTTCCGATAAAAGGGAGGCTATAAGGGTATCCACGAATATATTGAATTGTGTTACTGCAAGACCTATAACAGAGGGGGCCATCAGCAGGACAACCTTTTTGACTCCGGGATGACTGAAAGAGAAATCAGGGGTAAATTTCAAACCGCTTTTTAGCAGCGGCGGTATATGAAAGATAAACTGAAGCAGCCCTCCGATTATCACCCCGATGGCAAGACCCGATACAGGTATTTTGAGATATGGGCATATAAAAAATGCAGCGCCTATCAGAGATAGGTTTAATAAGACAGGCGACATTGCCGGAACGGTAAAATGCCTGAGTGAATTCAATATTCCCATCGATAAGGCAGTAAGGGAAATCAGGAATATATAAGGAAAGGTGATTCTTGTCAGATATACGGTAAGGTTAAATTTATGCAGCTCATGGTAAAAACCTGGGGCAAGAACTGTGATAATTGCAGGCATGAAGATTATTCCAAAGAGGGTAATCGCAAAGAGAAGGACGAGAAGCGTGGAAAATATAGCGCTTGCAAATTTCCAGGCATCTTCCTTCGATTTCGTAGTGAAGTATTCGGTAAAGAGGGGTATAAATGCAGCGGAGAGTGCGCCCTCTCCAAGCAGTCTCCTCAGCAGGTTCGGTATCTTGAATGCAACAAAAAAGGCATCTGTCGCAAATCCGGCGCCGAATATCTTTGCAATCACCATATCCCTTATAAATCCGAAGATACGGCTCAAAAAAGTCCCGCTGCTGATAATCCCTGTCGCCTTGAGGAGTTTTTTGTTTTCCGACATATAGCGAGAATTTTATCTTAAAATGCAGTGGAATACAAACTTACTGACAAGGCAAGATGGATTAGAAGGGTGTAAAAATAAAAAAAGGAGGAGACATCGAGTCTCCTCCTTTTTATGATGGGAATTCTCCCATGCTTTATCTTAATACATTCCGCCGCCCGGAGGCATTGGAGCGGGAGCTTCCTTCTTTTCGGGAATATCCGTTATCATCGCCTCTGTGGTAAGTAGCAGGGATGCGATACTTGCCGCATTCTGCAGCGCAGAACGGGTTACCTTTGTGGGGTCTATAATGCCAGCCCTGTCTCTTATACACATCTCCGAGCCCACGAGACTAGGCATGATC
>CAYMMR010000114.1:0-8566 GCA_964391545.1 uncultured Nitrospinota bacterium
AGCTCCACATCCCTCCCTCTTACTCTTGTTTTAGTCCGATGCTCCGGCTGGGGCGCAGTAGTTGCTGCTTTAGGAGGAGACGATGTGCGGATGGCGTCAATTTTATTTATAATATTGGAAATATCTACAGGCTTGCTGTCCACTTCGGATAATTTCTTTGCGAGTTTCTTTAATGTATCCATGGATTCCAATATGCAGTCCGTTATCTCCGGCGTAATGCCGTATTTTTTGTTTCTTATATCCCCGAGCATGTTTTCAGCCCTATGGCTTAAATCCTTTATCGAATCGAGCCCAAGCCATGATGCGTTGCCTTTTATGGAATGAAAGGAGCGAAAAATGGAATTGATAAGGTCGGGGTTGTTTTTATCTTTTTCGAGCTGGACAAGGCTCGATTCTACTGTCTCGGCATGGTCGCCGAATTCCATCAAAAAATCCTTAATAAACTCCTCATTTGTATTTACCATATAAACCTCCATTTATATAAGCGCAAAAAATTATAGCAGATATGGGACTCAAATAAAATAAAATTCTATAAAGTCGCTCAAAAATGGTATGATATTATTGCCTTATTAAAAACGGAGGTGCAAATGATGAAAATTCGAGTCGGTCTTTTTATAGCGGTTTTTCTGGCAGCAAATTTATTTTGTATCGAAAGGTCTTCGGGAGAATGGAAAATGTTAGGACCATACGGGGGCATTATCACATCGGTTGTAATAGATAAAAACGGTTATATCTATACTGCTACCGAAGGCGGAGGGGTATATAAAAGCCTCGATAACGGAAAAAACTGGTCTCCTGCCGGCGGCGGCATAAACAATCCTTTCGTTTCTTCGCTGGCAATATCTCAGGGCGGCGCGGTTTTTGCCGGAACGAGAGATGGTATTTATAAATCGTCGGACGGAGAAAACTGGACAAGACTATCGGGACTGCCAGCCGGCTATCAGGTTCAGCATATAGTTTTTGACGGAGATACGATATACGCAGCCCTGTGGGGCAATGCCGTTTACATGAGCAATGACGAGAAAAACTGGGAAATGCTTAAAGAGGGGCTGTCGAATCCATTTGTGAATGCACTGCTCGTTGATAAAGATGGGATTCTTTATGCCGCAACAGAAGGCGGCGCATATAAAACACAAAGGAACGGCAAAAAATGGGAGTCTCTTGGACTTGTGGAAAATATAGTAACCTCTGCAATTATGGACGGAAATGGAAGGATATATGTATCCACATGGCGGGATGGAATTTTCAGGACGACGGACGGCGGGCAGGATTGGAAGGCGGTAACAAAAGGGCTTTCGAACTCTTATGTCAGATGTCTTGTTATGGATAAGCGGGGTTTTATCTATGCGGCAACCGAGGAGGGTGTCGATAGATTCGATCCCGAATCGGAGAGGTGGAGCAAGGCGGGACTCGACGGTGTGAACATGAAGTTTTTGGCAGCGGACGACAGGGAAAGGATTTATGCAGGCAGTTACGGGGCGGGGCTATTTATAGGAGAAGGCGAGCCTGTTAAATGGGAAAAGAGGAATAAAGGGATAACAAACCTTCAAGTTTTATCAATCCTCCATGATGTGAAAGGAAAGTTGTATGCAGGGACAACATGGGGGCTTTTTGAAAAGACTCAAGGCGAAGAGTGGACGGAGGTTAAAAAGCTTTCCGGCAAGAGGATACAGTCTCTCATAACGGATGGAAAAGGAAATATATTTGCAGGCACTCCTACGGGCATATTTACGCTTAATAAAAATAAATGGGTAAAGATGGAGAATAAAGTCGGCTCTTATAATATAACATCTATGACAATCGATAAAAACGGAATTTTATATGCAGGCACGGATATGGACGGGATATATGCGAGCAGAGACGGAGGGAAGATGTGGAAAGCCGTAAATAAGGGATTATCGTCCTTAAGGGTATCGAAACTTTTAAATAAAAACGGAGATATATATGCCGGCACATTCAGCGGCATATATAAAAAATCCCTTGAAGGCGAGAAGTGGGAGAGTATCGGCGGAGAATTAAGCAGTAGAATTATAAAATCCGCAGCGATTGATAAAAATGAAAATCTCTATGCAGGCATAGAAGCCGGAGGGGTTTATTTTTTTAATAACGAAAAGACATGGAAGTCCGTAAATGACGGTCTCGGAAATCTGGATGTGCTGGCATTATCTGCTGATAAAAATGGAATGATCTATGCCGGCACCTATGGCGGTATATTTTTAAAGACATCTCCCGATTCTCCATGGAAGGATTACAGCGGCTCCCTTGCGAATAAAATCGTCCAGACAATAAAATTGGGCATGGACGGCAATATTTATATAGGAACATGGGGCGCAGGGGTTTATAAATGGGAATGAATCCAAAAACTATGTAAAGACCTTATGCCCCTTCCGCTTTTCGATACAGGACATAAGGTCTTATCTAAATCCTTAGTGCATTATTTAGTATGTGGTGAAAAATGATATTTTTTTCGCTTCCGTTATTTTTTCTTTTGCTCTATTTATTTGAATTATTCATTAAGGAACAAAAGGAAAAAATAAAAAGTCGTTCAAAAAAATCATTTTTCACCACATACTATTTACTATAAAGATTCGTGGTGATATGAAGATACTCTTGACCAATGACGACGGGATAAATGCAAGCGGTTTATCTGTATTAAGAGATAAGGTAAAAGAAATTGCCGAGGTAATCGTAGTGGCTCCGGAGACGGAGCAGAGCGCCGTCGGGCATGCCATCACCATTTCCGACCCTTTAAGGGTCAGAGAGGTCGAGAGGAACGGCGAGTTCTTTGGCTATGCGGTTAACGGGACGCCTGCAGATTGCGTTAAAATAGCGGTCAGGGCGATTCTCAAAGAATCGCCGGATATGGTTATATCGGGCATTAACCTCGGCGCAAATATAGCCACAAATGTAATATATTCGGGGACAGTCTCTGCCGCAACCGAAGGGACTATTCTCGGCATACCCTCTATAGCTGTATCCCTCGCTACATTCGTAAATCCAGATTTTGCCCCTGCTGCATCATTTGCAAAAAAAATAGCCCGTTCCGTTCATGAAAAAGGACTCCCCGAAGGAACGCTTTTGAATGTAAATATTCCGAATTTATCCGAAGATAAAATAAAAGGCGTGGTTTTTACAAGGCAGGGCAATTCGAGGTTCAGGGAAGAATTCGATAAAAGGACCGACCCAAGGGGTCATATCTACTACTGGCAGGGCGGGGAGATGTTGTTTTACGACGAAGACAGCGACGCGGACAGCGGGGTAATAAGAAAGGATATGATCTCCGTTACGCCTATACACTATGACCTTACGGATTATAAGTTTCTCGAGGAAATGAAGAAATGGGAGATAAAGTAGCATATTCCATCTTTGACACTGTCTTTGGATTGTGCGGAATTGCAGGCACGGATAAGGGGGTTATAAGGCTAATTTTACCCGGGATGACAGAGGATGAGATTATACTTCGACTCTGCACAGAAAAGGTATCAGCCCTAAGCCCTGTCATTGCGAGCCGAAGGCGAAGCAATCTTAAAAGGAGTGGATTGCTTTGTCGCTCTGCTCCTCGCAATGACATAAGGAGTGGATTGCTTTGTCGCTCTGCTCCTCGCAATGACATCTCGATGGATATTGAAGATTCTATAAAGAGATACTTTAACGGAGAAAGAATAGATTTTGATTTTCCGGTAGACTTGTCTCATTGCACGGAGTTTCAACGAAGGGTATATAAAATTACGAAGACTATTTATTACTGCGAGGTCAGGACATACAAGTGGATTGCCGAAAGATTAAGGATGCCTGATGCTGCAAGGGCCGTGGGCAATGCCCTTTCAAGAAATCCCGTTCCTTTAATAATTCCATGCCACAGAATAATAAGAGGAAACGGTAAAATTGGCGGCTTTACTGCTCCGGGCGGAATAGGTTTTAAAATGAGGATGCTAAAAATGGAAGCCGGAATAGAGGACTGAGCTATTCAACTTTAAGATTGTTTACGAATTTTTTAATGCCTTTGGTATTTTTTATAATTGCAGCGATTTTTTCCATTTCTTCCTGAGAATTTACATTTCCCGTAAGCGTAACGACGCCCTTTTCGGTATCCACATTTATCTTTAGCGCCTTTACATCGGGGTCAGCCAGCATCTTTGTCTTTATCTTTGCGGTTATCCACTGGTCGTCAATTACCTCTCCTGCCGTCTGCTCCTTCTGAGTGGCAATATAACCTGCTTCCACGCCTGCCCCTCCTGCGACTACAAGCATGCAGCCGCTCAACAGCGGAATAAGCAACATAAGCGCTACGGCAAGTATAAGATTATTGCCCTTCATTTTTATCTTCATAAAATATCTCCGAATTTTTATCATACTATTTTTAGGATTTCAAGATAAAAATAATGTTGAAAAGGACAACCTTTGGATTTATTACTATTCTTTTCAACAACCCCTTTTCTGTCATTTTACATCCCCGATAATTAACTATCATATTTCAGCAGTCGTCAACTCATTGCCCCTTATCTTCCGCTAACCCTTTCTTAATAAAATCTATCAGAACAGGCGAGATTTTTTCCGAGCCGTTCCTTAGAGACTGGGCGGTACCGAGAAGCCTGTCGGTAGTAAGCACAGAGCCGATTTCGGTTCTTTCTACTATCAATTTCTCCTTTTTTACGGAGAACACCTTTGCATTTATCTCCGCCTGCACCCCGCCGGACTCGAACTTTATATTTGCGGTTCCGATGATGACCATATCCGCATTAAAAGATTTGCCTATAGCGGATGCAATATTCCCGTCTCCTGCTAAAGCCTTTTTCAGTTCCTTAACATCGAGTTTATTCCGGGCAGCATTTCTGTTTATAACCTCAAAACCCGCCTCTGTCAGTTTCTTGGAAACTGCATCCTCGGATATGGAAAAAAGCGTTAAAAAGTTATCCTCTACTACGGAAATGCCTGTCCTTTCATCTATTAGAAGAAATATCTTGAGGTTGTCCTTGCTTAAAAACTTTATATTTAACGATGAGAGTCTCTTTTTTATGCTGTCCTCGAAAATATTCATCTGAAGGGTTACGCTATATGAATTCTTATCCTGCGTCTCCCCCAACACTTTATAGCTCTGTATAAAGTCATCGTAATTTCTATATATGCTCTCCTCTAAACTTTCCCTGTTTGCCTCCAGTATTTCAGGGTCATTAACGGAATCCGCCACTATATCCTCCACAGCCTTCCTCATAACATTATTTATAGCCGTCTCCCTTGCCGATATATAATTTTCATCGGCAATCTCGGCCTCCCCCTCCAGGATAACGGTGGATAAGCGGGGTTTCGCAGCCTCAACATCAGAACCGGCGACAAGTAACCAGTGAATAGCGAATAGTAAAGTAAAAACAAATTTAATGATAGGGCAAAACTTTTTTTCGAGCGACTTTTTCATTTTTCTTTTGCTCCGCAATGCAATAATGTCATATAAATAGAACAAAAGAAAAATTAACGGAAGCGAGAAAAAAGGTTTTGCCCTATACTTAACGCTAATCTTCATCTCCCTGCCGCCTCCATTAATCTTTTGACTTCGCCGTTAGTCAAATATCTGTATTCGCCCGTCTTCTGCCCCTTAAGTTCCAAAAAGCCATACTTTATCCTTTTCAATTTAATAACCGGATGTCCTATAAATTCGCACATCGTCCTGACCTGCCTCTTTTTCCCCTCATGTATAGTAATCGTAAGCCAGCTATTTTTTCCCGTTGTTCTCTCGATCGAAATTTTCGCAGGCGATGTTTTCTTTCTGTCGAGAATGATTCCTCTGGACAGCCTCTCCATCTCCTTTTCGGTCGGTATGCCCGTAACCTTTACGGCATAAGTCTTTGGAATTTTATGAGAAGGGTGTGCAAGCCTGTGGGCAAAATCCCCGTCATTGGTTAAAAGAAGCAGTCCTTCGGTATTAAAATCGAGCCTGCCGACAGGATAGACTTTTGTCTTTATTTCTCTCAGGAGGTCTATTACTGTAGGTCTTCCCCTGTCATCGCTTACTGTAGTAACACATCCCCTCGGTTTGTTTAATAGTATATAAACTTTTTGGCTTAATACCCTTATCTTTTTTCCATCAACCCGTATATCGTCTGTCTCCGGATTAGCCTTTGACCCCGGTTCTCTAACTATATCGCCGTTTACCGATACCCGCCCCTCGCTTATTAATCTCTCTGCGCCCCTGCGGGATGCAATGCCTGCCTGAGATATAATCTTCTGAAGCCTATCGGCCGTATCTATATCAGCTTTCTTCCCCCTCATTCGTTCCGCTTTCATCTGAAATTGTTTCGGTATTCGGATTTTCATCCCCTTGTCCATTGTAGTTTTCGATGTCCTCTATCTCATCCGTTTCTGAAGAAATCCCGGCTGCCTCGTGCATCTCCTCTTCCGCTGCCGCATCATCGGCTTGTCGAACCGGCTCATGGAGCTTTAACTCCCCCTGAATCCCCTCCTCTTTAAGTTCTGTAAGCGTTGGAAGGTCTGCAAGATTCTTGAGCCCGAAATATTCGAGGAACTTCCTCGTAGTCCCATACATCATAGGTCTTCCCGGCACCTTTTTTCTCCCCATATTTCTCGCAAGGCTCTTTTCCAGAAGGGTTTTTACGACGCCGCCCGAGTCCACCCCCCTTATCTCCTCTATCTCCGCCCTGGTTATGGGCTGTTTATAGGCTATAATGGATAATGTCTCAAGCGATGCCTGCGAAAGCTTCGAGCCTTTCTCGATAGTGTAAAACCTCTTTATCCATTCGGAATACTCTGCCCTCGTGCACATCTGGTACCCCTCGGCTATCTCCAACAACTGAATCCCTCTGCCCTGATACTCGGACTTCAAATCGTCCAGCATCCCTTTTACCGTAGGTTTATCTATCTCGCCGTTAAATATCTCGCTTATCTTATCCAGGGTAAGGGGTCTGTCTGCTATAAAAAGTATGTTTTCAATTGCAGATTTTGCTGCATTATGTTCCATTTTTTTCCTCCTCCACAGCCTTGAATATCCTTATTGCGCCGAATCTCTTTATCTGCTGGATTTTTACCAGTTTAAGCCTTATAAGCTCCAGAAGCGCAAGAAATGTGGCTACAAGCTCCATCCTTCTCGTTATATCCGAAAAAAGAGATTCGAATGTTATATGCGGCGTTGCGCCGAGAATCTCCATGATAGAATTTATTTTTTCCGTAACCGATACCTCGTCTGCCGAAATCTCATAAGCGTCGTCGCTTACGATATTCTTCATAATCTTTCTGAATGCGCTCAATAGGTCGAATATATTCACATCGAGCAGAAGCTCGTCCCCTTCCAAACCCTCATCCTCTATCTTTCTTGTAAACAGATTCCTCCGATGTATCTCCTTATCCCTGAGCAGCGCCGCTGCCTCCTTATATTTTTTATATTCCAGCAATTTTCTTACCAGTTCGTCTCGCGGATCTTCACCCTCCTCCCCGTCATCCGGGGCAATTTCCGGTTTTGGAAGGAGTGTTCTGGATTTTATGTGGATTAGAGTCGCCGCCATAACCAGAAATTCTCCTGCAATCTCCAGATTAAGAGTCTTCATCATCTCTATATACTCGAGATATTGCTGTGTTATGAAGGCAATGGGGATGTCGTATATATCGACTTCATGCTCCCTTATAAGATGGAGGAGAAGATCGAGGGGTCCTTCGAATATGGGTAGCTTTATCTGGTATGTCATTTAATAGTCAATAAAAAAATCGAAGATTGAAGATTGAAGATTATAAAACTTATCGAATATTCAATATTCAATTTTCAATTTTTTTATCTTTTAAGTATCTGTAAAATGATAAAACCTTGTTTACATAATCCCTGGTTTCAGAAAATGGAGGTATATTCCCGTAGCTTAAAACCTTATTTTCGCCTGCATTGTAAGCCGCTAACGAGAGAGGCAAATCGCCGTTAAACATCGAGAGCAGATACCTCAAATATTTCGTCCCTCCTTCGATATTTTGATGTGGATTAAAAGGATCTCTTATATCATAAGCCCTTGCAGTGGCAGGCATAATCTGCATAAGGCCCATTGCGCCTTTCGGAGATACTGCCGTTGAATTAAAATTGGATTCCGTCCTTATTACCGCCCAGATAAGGTCGGGGTCGACATTATGCCTCTTTGCAGTATACTGGATATTCTTATACAATATACCCTTATCCAGATTGATAATTGCCCTCTGACTTGCCGGTTTAGATTCTGAGTCCTGTTTTTTCTCCTGACTCCCGACTCCCGACTCCTGACTGGGTTTTGGCGTCTCTTTTATCTTAACATAGCCTCCATGTGTAGGCGCATCGGTAAAAAATATCGCTCCCTTATCGTCTACATACATATAGAGGTCGGCATAGCACCTATCTGCGAGACCCAATACAGAAACAATCGATAGTATAAAAAATAATTGTGCCATAAAAAATAGTTGCAAGATGCAAGTTGCAGGATGAAAGTCATAAAACTTTAAACCTGAAACCTGAAACTTTTAGTTAGTTCACACCGAAAAATGACCTTTTTTTCACTTCCGTTATTTTTTCTTTTGCTCTATTTTACCCCCCCTTCCTCCCCCCTTT
>CAYMMR010000115.1:0-8524 GCA_964391545.1 uncultured Nitrospinota bacterium
GGTGTTTGGAGATTGTTGTTTCCTGCCCCTTGCCCCTTGCCCCTTGCCCCTTTGGTATACTGAACCGCCATAACAAACCTTACCATATCCACACCCGCCTCTGCTGCAATCTCTGGAATATCCAATGCCTCTTTTAAGTTCCTCTTTGTAATAACCGTATGAAAGAATATCTCTGTCAAAATTTTATTCCTGTTCCTTGTCTCGACTAAAGTTTTAACATTTTTCAGAATTCCATTAAAATCCGACCCCTTTCGTATCTTTTCGAAGGTATCTTTATTTGCCGCGTCAAAAGATATTATACACTGATTAAGATAGTTAAGAAGCCTTTCCATATCTATCTTATCGAGGAGCATTCCGTTTGTAGCAATACGGCATGCAATCCCCTTAGATTTTATAAGCCCTAACATATCCAAGATTTCCGGATTCATCAGAGGCTCTCCAAGACCGAGGAGGCTTATATCCCTTATAAAAGGCATCATTTTAAGAATATCTTTTAATGTATCGATTGAAAGATGACCGCGCCTCTCTGCCTGCACTGTATCATTAATGCAATTCTCGCATTTAATATTACAGTATGTAGTCGGCTCTATATGTGCGTGATGAGGAAAATTCATTATACCTTTTATCTGTCATTGCGAGGAGCAAAGCGACGAAGCAATCTTAAAGGAACCAATGTTGCAGAAAAAAAAGATTGCTTCGCTAATGCTCGCAATGACAAAATGAATATTGTTAATATACCTATCACAAATAAAACCATAGTCATTGCCAGCGCGATCGGATAATAAGAATATCCTTTAAAAATTCTTAAAACAGCTTTCGTAATGCCAAAAGCGCTTATTTCTCCCGCCTTGTTGCAGGTAATTATCCGTTTGGCGCCTGCACAAACTGCCATAGCCATTACATTCTCATATCCTGCACCGGAAATATTATTAAATGGAACTACTACAGCATCGTAGCCTGCCTTGCGCATATCATTTGTCGGCATATAAAAGGGGTTGAAGTTTCCAGTATGCTCATAACTAATTATTCGGTTTATAAAATTAAACCCTTTAAGACTATCAACTGCATGTGGATGTGCTAACACATCTATAACCACCCCTCTCCCCTCATTTGTAAGGAGGGGATTAAGGGGAGGTAGATTCCTCACCTTCTCAAAAGCAACGGCCAAATGCTGAAGAGATGTTGATTTAATAAATAGTATCTTCATTTGTATGCCGTAAATCCCCAGCGTATAGGGATTCTAACGCTTTTAATTATTTCTCCGTTAATAACCATCCTGTTCGACAACACTATCGTAAATCCTTTGATTGCATCCATGATTGCCTTAATGTAAATCAATGTCCTCTGCTGCAATGTTGATAAAGAGGCGTGAAAAAAGAGCAAAAATGTAGCCGATAGGGCATAGCTAATTGGGTAAAAACGCCATATCATCCAGAGAAGATTTCTCGTATAAAAATAAGGGGCAGAACTGCTCACCCTGCTTGCTGTAGATGTCTTGTGGTATGCAATAATATCAGGATGAAATTTAATCTTATATCCTGCCTGCAATATCCTGAAGGCATGGTCTTGCTCATTAAAATATAAAAAGTAAGGCTCAAACAAATAACCTGCCTTCTCAAGACACTCTCTCCTTATTCCAACCCCTGCGCCATTGTATCCATAAACATCTTTGCATTTACTTAAATCAAATCCCTCCTTCTCTCCTCTCCCCTCTGGGGAGAGGGACAGGGTGAGGGGTTGATTCCTGTGCACATCAAATGCAACCGCACCCACCTTACTATCAGACTCAAAGATTTTAACCATCCTTTCAATAGCCTTCCTATCAGGGAACGAATCGCTGTCCAATAAGACTACATATTCGCCCCTTGCCTTTTTCATTCCTATATTGTAGCCGGCAATCCCGACATTTTTCTCCAATCTTATAAAATTTACTTCAGAAAATTTCTCGTTTATCTCTTCTTGTGTCCCGTCATTGGAGCCGTTATCAACTACAATAATCTCAATAGGTGCATAGGTTGACTCCTTTAATTCAGTAATGGTCTCCAACAAATCATCCTTCCTGTTCCATGTAAGAATTACTACACTCACCAAGGGATTTTTCATATACTATTGTTAGCCCTATTAATTATATCTGCTCCGCCTCTGCCGCTCAATATTGAATGGTCCATGTTATAGTATTCCCACTCACCAAACCTGCCAATGGGGATAATATCATTTCCTCTTAAAAACTTGTGAATTATATCAACCTTTCTCTTTCTTTCCTTTTCAAAGAGTATATATCCATATTTTATATCCAACAAATCGCTGACAACTATATCAGAAGCCTTTTGAATAAATTTAATCTTTAACAGGTCATCTATCACCCTTTCTATTAGCCCTTCTTTACCAATTCTTTTAAATTTAGAATATGAGATTTCTGCAGTGATTGAACTCTTTCCCTTCGGCACTACATAGGGAGATGCGTTACTTTGAACAAAGAGTCTTTGAAAGACAATATCCTTTTCAGGATAATATATCCATGTCTTCTCTGTAATTTTTGGATGATTTATGCCGAGATTCACACAATATACAGAAGTAAACTCAAGCTCCTCCGCCGCCATCTTTACAGCCTTTGGCACTTTATTGCACAAAGAGATAAGTTGAGGAAGCGGCAGTGACGATATAACCTTTTCATATCTGACTTCATTTTCTCTTCTGGCTTCTGACTTCTGACTTCTGACTTCTGACTTTATCATTATCACCTTCTCTCTTAAATCGATTGAAACCACCTCTGAATTAAGCAAAACATCCGTCCTTTTCAGATGGGGCAGGAATGAATCTGCAAATGCCTGACTTCCGCCTTTTAGCGGATAAGCAAATTTAGAATTGGGACCAAATTCTACTTTCCGTGACTCTAATGCACCCTCCAACACCTCTTTAACCTCAGGCATCATTACCCTGTCTGCAATCCACTCATAAGTCATTTTATTTAATGGAAACGCCCAAACCTTTTGATTATAGGGCTTCATAAAATGCCTTGTTATCCCCTCTCCAAAGGTTGCCTGTATCCAGTCTTCAAAATGTCTGGGTTTCCTGCCGTTTCCATTATACCGCTCCTCCAAAAGTCCTATAATACATTCCATGATTACATCCTTTGGAAGCCCATAAGTATTAACCTGAAATGGATAACGGGTATAAACATCCTTTGAATAAACCCACGCCTCCCTGTTTCTAAAGTTTATATTATCCTTGAGCAGTTTCTTGAACAGCTTAAAGGCATATTTGTCCTGTGTAAAAAATATGTGCCCTGCATAGTCAAAGACGAAACCATCTATCTCCTTCGACCTCGCCAGCCCCCCTACCCTGTCTTCCTTCTCAATAAGGATAGATTTTCCTTTAAGATGATAAGCCGCCGAAAGCCCCGCAGGTCCCGCCCCAAGAATTGCAATATCAGTTTTTAGGTTCATACTGTTTTTAAATCTTATTTTTCAACAATTTTCATCTCCAGAAGCCTCTGTTTCTCATGCTCTATCTCAGTTTTCAGAACTTTCGTGTCAGGCAGTTGTAATCTATACTTCGATGTAAATATCTTGTTATTCATTCCACCAAGTGCATATTCAACAACAGTCCTCTTTTTGTCTGTGCAGAGGATTAATCCAACAGGCTCATTTTCATCTGGGAGTTTTTCCTTGTCTTTCAGATAATTCAGGTAAAGGTTCATCTGCCCTGCATCAGCATGACTAAACTCGCCAATCTTTAAATCTATCGCAACAAGGCACTTTAAAACCCTGTGATAAAGAAGAAGGTCAAGGCGGTAATGACTTCCTTCAAGGGTTATTCTTTTTTGACGTGCAACAAAGGTAAAACCATTCCCCAATTCAAGAAGAAAATTTTCAAGATGTTTGATTAGTGCCTCCTCCAGTTGGGACTCAGAATACTCATCCTTCAATCCGAGGAATTCCAGAATATAAGGGTCTTTGATTTCGTCTTCTGGCTTCAGGATAATAGGTTTTTCATGTGCCTTGGCAATAACTGCCATCTTGCGTCTGGACAATGCGGTTCGTTCATAGAGCATGGACTGGATTTGTCTGTCTAATTGCCTTACTGACCAGTTTCCCCTCATACACTCTGCTTCGTAGAATTCTCTTTTAAATGGTTCATCAAGACGCATAAGCAGGCGATAGTGAGACCACGATAACGGAAATTCCCGAGACAAAGTCTCGGAAATTCCAGATTCTGTCTGGAAAATTGGTTTAAATTCGGCACACACTGTGTGCGATTTTTTACTTGATTTATCTTCTTCCAATTCCGCACACACTGTGTGCGAAATCTCTGGATAAGCAAGATAGAATTGTCGCATATGCTCAAGATTTCTCTCAGTAAAGCCTTTGCCAAATCGTGGAGACAAATCAGCGGATAATTTCTTTAAAAGTCTCTCTCCATACTCAGCCCTTTCTTTCCCTTTCTGTTCATACTCCACAATCCTTCTGCCGATAAGCCAGTAGGTAGCCACGAGAGCAGTATTCACATACCGCACCGCCGTCTTCCGCCCCTGCTCAATGAGAGAGGCAAGGTCGGTAATGAGGATTGGATATGTATGCTTTTTAGTATTTTTTTTCATTTAATATTACCACTGCAACGGAAGCGGTCTTACTTTCACATCCAAAGGCTCAAGCTCAAGTGCCAATTCCTTGCATTGATTAATAATATCTGGTGGCAGAGTTTGACATATAGCTGCAATTACAACTTCATTTGGTTCAAGTTTTTTAGCCACCATTTTTAACTTATCAAAATCATCTGTATTAAAATGAGGACTACTCTTAACCTCTCCAATAACAAACTTTTTATCAGCAATATACATTATATCTACCTCAGCTAAAGGGTCATTATTGTCTTTCTCGTAAAATGCCTGACATGGAAGCAACAAAAACATACCGTTTAGGTGATTTATAGCTTTATATAGAGCTAAAATCATTGCCAAAGTCCCCTGTTTCTTAAGTGTATTTTTAACGAGGTCATTCAAACGATACGACCATTTAGGTTCAGTTTTCAAAACAAATGAAGTTCGGCACCCATTACATATCATTTCAAATTTGATTTCATCTATTGGATACCACAAGGTAGAACCGCATGTATTACACCTAATTTTAGAGCCTTGAAGCAATATCTTATTTTCAATCAGATTCTCAAAATGTCGGTCTCTCCATTCATCAAATTTTTTATAAGTTTGCCAGAACTGTAATTCTCTGGGAGACTTTAACCCTTCTGCTCTCAATTGACTGAAACGACTTATGAGAATTTCTTTATCCACCAATTGTGACTCTGGATCGCGTAATAATAATTTGCGTGCAATTATTTCTGCAAACTCATCCACTTCATGACTACCATCAGAAAACGAAACTGAACCACCTTTCTCCTTTAAAAAATCTTCCATTGCTTTATGCGTGCGTTCAAGCCTTTGCTCAAATTCATTTTTTGGTTTCCCTGCCATATACAGAAATATTTCCCGCCAAAAGTGGTCTTGAAAAAAGCTTCCACAGTGGTAGAGATTGCCAAATAATTGTATCATCCCTTGAAGATATTTCCCTTCCGCAGAGGTTCTCATATCATAGAAATGTTCTGATAATTCTCTTCTTTCCCCTTTACGCCAATAGTTTGTATGATAATTTTCTATGAACGTCCAAAATACTATTTGTTCAGAAGGAATCTTTATGCCTATAGTCTGGTCGGAATTGGTTACAATACAGCTTAAAAGACCATTAGAAATAACCCTGCTCTCTCTGGAGGGGTTAAAGAATTTATTTGGCAGCCCGAGTCTTTTTGGTAATTGCCATGACGGTCTGAAGTTGGTCCAGGAAGAGTATCGCTGTGTGTGGAATGGAATCTCAATATCCACCATCCAGCCTTGTTGTGGATGACCATCTCTCAGAAATTCTGGTTTCGGAAACCCTGTAAGTCCCTCGTTTTCTGACAGTGGAATCTGCTCTGTCTGCTGATAGTTATATTTTCTAAGACTACGCACTTTTGGAGTAGGAAATTGTTCAGTCTCCAACTTTATCGGTTTAAAGTATGTGCAAACTAATTCTGATACTTTTTGTGCTATACCATCAAGGTAATCAGTATCAACACTATATGAAACTATATATCCTTTTTTGTTATGCTGCCAACTCCACCATGCACTCTTAATCCACTGACATACAAGAGATAGAAAATCCTTATCCTCACTTAGTTCTTTAGAAAGCCAGAACCCGTTCCTACCCCATATTGACTCATTAAAAATATCTCTATTCCAATAATAAATTATATCCAGTGGATTGTTACCAATAACAAGGTGAAATCCATCATTCATTATATTATATTCAGGGTGGTAATGGAGATGGGCAAACATCTTGCATAAGTCTAAAGGTAGAACTGCATTTCCATATTTAGTAAGTAATTTTGAAATACATTCCTGTGATGATGTGTCCTTTGATTTAATACTTTCGTACGGCAAATCTCTAAAAGCGGTATTTAGAGAAATAATAGAGGGAAAGGCACCAAAATTACGAAGAATAAAATTATCATTTGGCGTATTTTTTCCTGAATCTTTAATATAAAAGAAATAGGGTTCCCTGATACTACCTCTTTTAGTCCATACATATTGTGGAATCTGTTGAATATCTAATGCACCAATTTCTGCTGTATTAATCAGATGATTACCTCCAGACACTTTTCTATCATCTGGCGTAATCTCAAAAATTCTATATGGAAGAATGTATCTGTTGATTCTTTTTATCAGTTTCTCTTGAAGTGGAAAAAAGGAGAAAATAATATCAGGGTCAAGGATAACCAGCATATTCCACCAAGCTTCCGCTATATCATCACCATTTGCAGGGATGATGGCATTAAACCTCCCACCCCATACACCAATGTTATAACGAATAATTTGATTTAACTCGTCATCATTGGTCTGCTCAAGATTCACCAAAAATGCTACTCGTTTAGGTCTTGACCAAGAGGTTATCGTCAATATGCTTTGTGAAATCAGTTCATTACTCATAATAATCTCTTATTCCTTAATAAATCTTTACCGGCATATTACCATTGCTATTCAAAACACTTGAGAGCATAGCAACACCCTGTTCTGTAAAAACATCGGGGAGGTATCTGCGACCGCCCCTTCCACTCTTTGAGGTCACAATTTGTGACCTCAAACTCATAACCTCTTGATTATTAAGCTGAAACATGAAATCTGGCGGAAAACGGTGGACATTACGCTTAACAGCTTGTATAAGCACTTTAGTCGCCACCCTATAAAGTTCCGCAAGGTCACTATCAAGCATGACTTTATGGCCGCGTATCAAATATATTTTTCTCTCAATTACTTCCTCCTGAACAGTAATTTCCATTCCTCTCTCCTGTCTGTATCTATCCATCACAGCATACTTTAATATGAGGATGTCTGGATTGCTTTATACATCCCCTCTGCCACCTTCTCCCATGTCCTCTCTTTTGATAGCCTTATCCCTTCTGCCACTCCTTTTAAATCCGGTGTGTCTATCTCTCTTTCTACATGCTTTATAAATAAATCGGCATTTTGACCTATCTTTATGATATGGCTGTAAAATTCAACCATATCTGGAATTGGAGTTGAGACGATTGGTTTTCCTGCTGCCATATACTCAAGTGCTTTTGTGGGATTTATTTTTTCTGTAAGCGGATTTTTTTTGAATGGCATTATACAAACATCGAAATTTTTAATATATTCCGGCAATTGCCGATATTCCCTTCCGCCAAGATAAAAGATGTTTTTCATATCCGGTAAACCTGTCCCATTATGCTTTAAAATGGGATCATCCTTCTTTACCCCCACAAATGGACCAATTAAAACTATTGACCATTCCGGATGTAATTCTGCCATCTTTCTTATTAGGTCATAATCGAGCCTGTCATCAACGGCGCCTATATAACCGATAATTGGTGAGGGTATATCTGCCATATCTTCAGGAAATGTTCTTCCTCCGTCATTGCGAGCCGAAGGCGAAGCAATCCCATTTTTCGAGATTGCTTCGACGCTAACGCTCCTCGCAATGACATTTTTATTCTGTGCCTTTGCAAAATGGCTGTAATCAACACCGCATGGAAAAAAATGCGAATTAGAGTTAAACGCCCTTTTTTCATCCCACAGCCTCTTTGTCCCTGTAAATACAACATCGCATTTCTCTATCAATTTCTTCTCAACCTCATCAATACCTTTTGGCGCACCGTTAAATTGACTATGTTCATCCATGATGTCGTAAACGATAAATCTCTCTTTCAACTTCCCCATAAGATATGCTGACTTCGGTGTATAAAACCACAGAATATAATCTTTAAATCCGAGACTCCATATCTTTATTTTTATCCGCAAAATTATTAGGAGCTTATTTAAAAACGAGATAATTTTAAATTTCTCCGAATATGGAAACACCAGAGGAAAAAAGATTGTAAGATTGGGATTCGCCTTAAAATACCTGTTTTCTTTCTTCCATTTTTTTCTGTCCTCGAGATAGAAACGGAAATCGAG
>CAYMMR010000116.1:0-8506 GCA_964391545.1 uncultured Nitrospinota bacterium
CACGCGTAAGATCGTCGGCAGCGTCAGATGTGTATAAGAGACAGTCTCCCATCTGCGCAAGACGGTATGACGGGGCAATGAAGCCTGAATTGGAGAGAGGGTCGGAATAGGCATATCTCTTGCCTCTTAAATCCTCGAATTTTTTTGCAGGGGAATCCGCAGGAACTATTATATAAGAATAATAAAGAGGCTTGCCGTTTATCTGCGGAACTACTAAAAGCTCTGCGTTAAAGGTTTCATTGGCGATTATATATGGGCCGCTGCAAGTGAAGGCAATCTCCAATTCCCTCTTTTCCATCATGTCATTTATCTCTTTATAGGTGTCCCTGATTACCATCTCGACAGGTATTCCGAGCTTTTTTTCTATATATTTAAGAAGAAGCTCGTTGAGAGTAAGATTCTCCTGGACTATAACCCCGGTTAATCCTATTCTTATGTTCGAAGGCGTGTTTCCCTGTGCGAAGCTACTTGCTGCAAACAGGAGAGACAGGAGTAGAAGGATAAATAATTTTTTCATAAAAACCATTAAGGGGAAAGGGAGAAGAGGGAGAGATGGAGAAAAAATAAAAAAATCGGGACACAGATGGACACAGATGAACACAGATAAATACTAAAATTATTTATCCGATTTTTCTGTGTTTATCTGTGTCCAATATTTTCTTTTTTCTCCCTTTCCACAATTTCCCCTTTTCTCCTTAAATCTTTTTTTATTCTTTTTCTGTGAATCATTACATAAAAAAGTATATTTGTCAATAGTTGTATACTTTAAGCTCATTATTGTTTCAAAATGTTCCAAAATGGAATTAACTATGTTCCATTTTAAGAATTGTTGAGTTAAAGACTTATGGAGTTAAAGAGGTAAATATTTATCTAAAAAGTCCTTTAATCATTCAACCCCAAAAATTTCAAGTCCTTAACTCCTCAAGTCCTTAACTCCTTAACTTAAAAAGATTTGGCACTTTCTTTGCTTTATATCTGTAGAATCGAAAAAGGTTTGCATGAAATTTCAAAAAAAAGAGGAGGTGATGATTTAGATTTGAAAAACGAGATTCCTCGCTTTGCCCTGAATGACAAACCAAGCTCGGAATGACAAACCAATGTGTGTCATTGCGAGCCATGAGCTTGTCGAATGGCGAAGCAATCTTTATTTTTAACGATATAAAGGAGGTGTAATTTATGGCAAGATGGGGAATGGTTGTTGATTTAAGGAAGTGTATCGGTTGTCAGGCATGCACGGTTGCATGTAAAGTAGAAAACAATGTTTCTCTGGGTAGATGGAGGACACAGGTGAGGGTTATGTCAAAAGGGACATATCCTACAGTGAAAAAGTTCTTTCTGCCAATGCTCTGCGACCATGGCGACCCTGCGCCATGCCAGAAGGCATCGAAGAAGAGCGGCGGAGACGCATTTTATAGATCCCCTGAAGGCGTTCTTTTGATTGATGCCAAGAAATGTAAGAAGGCCGCTGATGGAAAATTCGAAAGCGATGCTATAGAGGCATGTCCATTGGAGTCTCTGTCAAACGACCCGAATACAGGTATGGTTGATAAGTGCAATTTCTGTTATCACAGAACCAGCAAAGGATTAACGACTGCCTGTGCCCAGACCTGTATAGGAGGCGCAAGGGTATTCGGGGATTTTGACGACCCGAACAGCGAGGTATCCAAACTAATTGCGAGGAATGCTACAAGGAGTCTGGTGCCTTGGGAAAAGAAGAATCCGAGGGTTGTTTACATTGACCTCGATGGCAGTCTTGTTGATTTTGGCGCTTTAACGGGATACAAGCAGACGGACCCGCAGGATTACGAGAGCGGTAAACTTTCTATGAATACACCAATATAATTGAGGAGGTGAGAAAAATATGAAGATAAGCCGAAGAGGTTTTATGAAAATAGGGGCGGCGACAGGAGCAGCCCTCGCAATATCCAAATCGAGCGTCCTGCAGTCCGCAGAGTTTGCAGCAGGCGGCAAGAGCGTAAGTGTTGCAGGCAAGGAGAGGGAAAAGGTTCCATATACCTGTCTGACCTGTAATATAGAAGACGGCGGAATAGCATATCTCGAAGACGGAAGAATCGTGAAACTCGAGGGTAATCCGGAGCATCCAGGCAACAGGGGAAAACTCTGCGCAAAGGGAAATGCAGGGTGGCAGCATGTCTATGACCCCGACAGGCTCCTTTATCCGTTAAAAAGGACAGGTAAAAGAGGCGAAGGGAAATGGAAGAGGATAACCTGGGAAGAGGCATTGGATGAAGTTGCATCAAAGGTTCAGGCGGCAGTGGATAGCGATCCGGGCACAGTGGCATTCCATTATGGAAGGAACAGGATGCACGGCGCAATAGAGAGGTTCATGAAGGCAATCGGCTCGAACACTATATTCAATCATACCGCGCTTTGCGAATCGAGCAAAAAGATTGGCATGGAGCCTACATGGGGTCCGGACATCGAGACGCCTGACTTTGCCCATACAAACTACATCCTGAATTTCGGGAGCAATGTATTGGAGGCGGCATATTTCCATAATCCTTATGCACAGAGGGTAGCAGAAGGTAAGGCAGTGAATAAGGCGAAGATGGTAACATTCGATGTCAGGCTTTCAAACTCGGCAGGGTTCAGCGATGAATGGATACCGGTATTCCCCGGCACGGACGGTGTAGTAGCCCTCGCAATGTGTAATGTAATAATGAATGAAGGGCTTGCAGACGAAGATTTCATAAATAAGAACTGCAATGTCTCTGCCTCTGAATTAAAGAGCCATTTAAGCAAATACACACCGGAGATGGCGGAGAAGGAGAGCGGCGTCCCTGCAGAGACAATCAGAAGAATTGCCATCGAGTTTGCATCCGCAGGTCCTGCAACGACATACACATACAGAGGACCGGCAAAGCATGTAAATGGCGCATATAACGAGAGATGCACCATGATGCTCAATATAATCACAGGCAATGTGGAGAGGAGAGGCGGTTATAACCTTCCGAGGGGACTCGGATGGGTAAACGGAGGCGGTCCTGAGCCTGTTCCGCCTGCGCCATCGGCAAAGAGTGTTGTAGCACAGCCGCCTGATTATCCGCTGGCAGGACATAAGGTTTGTCAGGTTATTCCATACAGGATTATTGACGGTGTCCAGAAGATAAATGTATATTTCACATACTGTCATATCCCGACCTTTGCCCAGCCTGACACAGAGACATGGAAGGAGATGTTGTTGGACGAAAAATTGATTCCCTATCATG
Organism: uncultured Nitrospinota bacterium; assembly: GCA_964391545.1. Taxonomy (GTDB): domain Bacteria; phylum Nitrospinota; class Nitrospinia; order UBA9942; family UBA9942; genus JACQEW01. The sequence continues at coordinate 3,231 of CAYMMR010000116.1, forward strand.
TTAATACCAGCTTTAATATGGACGAGACAGCAATGCTTGCAGATATAATCCTGCCCGACACTACATTCCTCGAAAGATGGGATCCCGAGTCCATGCCGTCATCCTATATCGGATGGGTAGGAATAAGACAGCCCGTTGTAAAATCCCCGGGCGGTATGCCCACGAGAGAAGTATTAATCGAGCTCGGCAAGAGGATAAAACAGTCCAAGCAATATTTTAACGGCGTAACGGCAGAGGGCTGGGTGAGGAACCACTTCGATTCTATGCCGGGATTAAAGGAAGAGGGCGGATTCGATTATATGAAGAAAAACGGCGTCTACAAGCAGAAGGGTGTATCCGAAGAAAACTTCAAATTCCGTGAAGGCGGAAAGGTCAGCGGGTTGAAGGACGGCAAGCTCCATATAAAGGCAGAAGAGTATGAACATTGGGGTTATGAGGGTATGCCTCACTACGAGCCGATAAAGGAGCATGATGCGGTAAGAAACGGCGATAAGATGGTTATGACCACATTCAAGTGGAATGTCCATACCCAGACGAGAACCCAGAACCTGAAGCTGCTCCAGGAAATTGTCCATAAGAATCCTGCATGGATTAACACTAAGACAGCGCAGGCTAAGGGTATTAAAGAGGGTGATTTGATAAGGATAACCTCTAAGATAGGCTATATAGTAACAAAGGCTCATCTTACAGAGGGTATACACCCGAAGGTCGTTGCAGTCTCCCACAGCACAGGACGCAAAGGTATGGGAAGGATTGCAACCCTTAATCCTAATTTCGCAAAGGATATGGGTATTGCAGGACAGGTTGCATCTGCGGATGATCCGGAATTTAAGCATATCTGGTGGAAGGACAGCGGCGTTCATCCGAATGCGATTATTCCGCCTGCGCCCGACCCGATCGGCGGAAGCCAGGGCTGGTTCGATACCGTAGTTACCGTTGAGAAGGCAAAGTCAGGAGATAAATACGGCGATACGAAGGTTCAGCCGTATTCTGTCCGAAAGGCAGCCTACGAAGAAGCCTTAAAACTCCGTTCTGCAAAGGCAGCGGCAAATACAGGTCCTACCGGCGGGCATTAAATCGGATTACTTCGTCGCTTACGCTCCTCGTAATGACACTTTTCTTTATGTGTCATTGCGAGCGAAGCGAAGCAATCTTCTTTCATTGCTCAGGGCAGGTTTCGGCGAAGCAATTTTAGTTCGATGTAAATGGGCAGGGGATTTTCTCCCTGCCCATTTTTTTTTGGAAAGGAAATTATAAAATCTTTTGCCACGGACTTTCACGGACTAAAATATATAAAAAATAAATAGAAATATGGAAATGGAGAAAGCAAGAAAGAAAAACCCTTAATTTAACAGGGATAGACAGGATGAAAAGGATAAAGATGATAGTTTTTCGGTTTAAAAAATCCTGTTTATCCTGTATATCCTTGTTAATATTTTTCTCCCTTTCCCCAATTTCCCCGCTTTTCCTTAATCTTTTATTGGTTAGTCCGTGTAAGTCCGTGGCTAATTAGGTTTTTATTCTTATGTTAAAAAACTCAGGCATAAAAGCGAAATTCATGCTTTCCGTAGGCGTTCTTCTGCTCGTCTTTGCAATAGGCGACACCGCCCTCCAGATTAAAATGATAAAAGACATTGCAATAGAAGAGATAGAAGAATGGAACAGCATCGTTGCCGAGACAATCAGGGTCAATATGAACAACCTGATGTCCGAAGGCAAGATGGATTCGAGATGGTGGCTCTTCGATAAGATGAGAGAGGAGATAAAAGGCTTGAGCAATGTTCGTATAATCAGGGGGAGGGTGGATGAGTTCTTCGCTATGGTAAGAGAGAAAGAAGATATACCGGGAGAGACCGAGAAGATAGAAGAGCTTAAAAAAGAGATTCGGACCCTTAACGAAAAACTCGCAAAGACAAAAGATGCCGAAGATATAGAGATTATAAAAGAAGAGATAGGGGAATCGAACGGGAAGATTAAAGAAAGAGAAGCAGAAATCCAAAGATTAAGAACAATCAAAAAGGACGAAAGAGAGCAGCCAAAAGACGAATATGACCATGAAGTATTAAAGACAGGCAAACCTATATTCATATTCAAAGGCGATTACGGCAGGACACTGATACCCTATACGGCTAAGGCAGGATGTGCAGGCAAAGGCGGGCAGTCCGGCTGCCATAAATTCGCAAAAGAAGGCGATGTCCTCGGAGCAATCAGCATGGAAATGTCATTAAAAGGCATAAATCAAAAAATCCGTTCGGATACCATAAAAGCAATCATAATCGGCATAACGAGAGTTGCAGTTATTCTCCTTGTCATATACATCCTTATTACGAGAATTATATCCAATAGAGTAATAAAAATAAAAGATATGGCGGAAAAGATTGCCGGAGGCGACCTTACAGTAAAATCTCTCGAAAACGGCAGTTCAAAAGACGAGATAAGCATATTAGGGGATGCCATAAATCAATTAAAGAACAACTTCGTAAAAATAATAGGACAGATAAGAAATGTTACCGATAAGATGGCATCCTCATCCGGGAGGCTTTCCACATCGGCATTTAAAATAGCCGGAGGCTCGGAGGAGCAGAGCAGCAAGGCATCGCAGGTAGCGGCAGCAGCAGAAGAGATGAGCGCCACGATAATAGATGTCGCAAAAAATACGACATCTGCCGTAGAGAGCGCCGGAGATGCGAGCAAGGTGGCGGTTAAAGGCGGCGCTATAGTCGAGAAAGTTATAAACAATATAAACCACATCTCCAGCACTACGAAGGAGACAGGAGGAGTTATAGCGACCCTCGGCGACCGCTCCAGCGAAATCGGCGAGATAATAAAAGTGATAGACGACATAGCCGACCAGACGAATCTCCTTGCGTTAAATGCCGCCATAGAAGCAGCGAGGGCAGGGGAGCAGGGGAGGGGATTTGCAGTAGTAGCCGATGAAGTAAGAAAGCTTGCAGAGAGGACTACCAAGGCGACCAAAGAAATCGGGGAGATGATAAAAGCCATACAGGACGATACAGGCAGGGCATTGACCGTTATGGACAATGAAGTAAAGGCAGTCGAGGGAGGGGTAAATCTGGTAAAAGATGCAGGCTCTGCGTTAAAAGAGATTGTAAGCAAGGTAGAGAAGGTTTTGGACATGGTGCAGCATATAGCCGCTGCTGCGGAAGAGCAGTCAACCGTTGCAGACGAGATAAGCAGGGATATAGAGAGCGTGGCGGGTATAACGAAGGAGACATCCGGCGGCACACAGCAGATAGCGAGGGCGAGCGAGGAAATCGCAAGGCTTGCCTCGGAATTAAAGCAGGCTGTGGGGATGTTTAAGTTATCAAGTTCATAAAGTTAGAAAGTTTGTAAAGGACACAGATTTGTAGCAACAGGTCTTAAGACCTGGTTTTACCATTATTTTTTTTAAATCTGTGTAATCTGTGGATATATCAGGTTGAATTTATGATTGATAAAATTAAGAATGCAAGTCTTAAAGTTAAATTCATATTAGCCATCGGTCTGCTCCTTGTCATTTTAACGGCAGTTGACACCGTTATACAGATTAAAGATGCGAAATCTACCGTAATCGAAGATACCGAAAGATGGAGCTTCCTCATTGCCGAGACAATCAGGGTCAATATGAATAACCTGATGATGGAAGGTAAGATGGATTCGAGATGGTGGCTCTTCGATAAGATAAAGGAAGAGGTAAGAGGAATCAGCAATGTCCGTGTAATCCGCGGCAGGGTGGATGAGTTTTTTCTGAAGGTGCGGGAGGCCGAAGATATACCGAGGGGGATGGCGAAAATAAGCGAAGATAGAAAAGAAATCGAAGGGCTTAATGTAAAGCTGTCGAAGACAAAAGATGCCGAGGATATCGAGATTATAAAGGAAGAGATAGCGGGGTTGAACGAGAAGATAAAAGAAGGGGAAGAAGATATACAGAGGATGAGGACTATTAAAATAGATGAAAGGTCGCAGCCAAAGGATAAATCCGACCATGAGGTATTAAAAAAGGGAGAGCCTATATTTATTTTTGAAGGGGATTATGGAAGGGCGCTTATACCATACACAGCCCAGGAAGGATGCGCGGGAAAAGGAGGTCAATCCGGCTGCCACAAGTTTGCGGAGAAGGGCGCTGTCCTCGGCGCAATCAGCATGGAGATGTCCCTTAAAGAGATAAACGGGAAAATCCGCTCCGATGCAATAAAAACAGTTTTATTTGGGTTGGCAAAATTGCTCGTTATCCTTTTAACCGTTTATATCCTTACATCCGTGCTTATTGTCAAAGGGCTCAACAATGTCGTCCGTTTTTTAAAGGATACAGCAGAGGGCAAGGGGGATTTGACAAAGAGATTTACAATAAAAAGAGCGGATGAAATCGGAGAGCTTGCAAAATGGTTCAATCTGTTTATAGGAAATATACACGATATTATAAGCAGAATCAGTAAGATTTCTCTGAATATGGCATCTTCGGCAGAGGAGATGGCAGCCTCCATACAGCAGGCATCCGCAACCAGTAGCGAAATCGCAAAAGGAGCGGAGACACAAAGCTCTGCAGTAGAAAAATCGTCCGGTTCCATATCGGAGATGGATAAGGCAATAAAGGGGGTGGCAGACAGCGCAGTAAAGGCGAGCGATATAGCATCGAAGGCTGACGAGCAGGCGCAAAAAGGCGGAGAAGCGGTAAAACAGACCATAAATGCAATGAAGAATATAGAGGAGAGCAGCAAGAAGATAGAAGTTATCTTAGGAGTGATAACGGACATAGCAAACCAGACTAATTTGCTTGCATTAAATGCAGCAATAGAAGCAGCCAAGGCAGGAGAACAGGGGAAAGGATTTGCAGTCGTAGCAGAAGAAGTCCGAAAACTTGCAGAGAGGAGCAGTGAATCAACGAAGGAGATAACCCAGCTGATAAAAGAAAGCACGGACAGGGTAAGCCACGGCACGAAGGTAGCCAATGATGCAGGAGAGGCATTGAACAAGATAATAGGCGGCGTAAAAGAAACCACCGGATTGGTTGAGATGATAAGCAGCGCCACGGAAGAGCAGAGCGCAGGAGCGGATGAAGTAAAGAAGGCGATAGACGAACTTGCGAAAATCAGCGAGCATAATGCCTCTGCTACGGAGGAATTATCTGCAACCACTTCCGAGCTTGCAAAGGCGGCGGATGAGTTATCGGGAATGGCGGATGAATTGAATCAAATAGTGAGCCAGTTTAAGATAGATACGGAAAAATAATTCACCACAAAGGACACAAAGGAAAAATTTGCCACAGATTTACACAG
>CAYMMR010000117.1:0-8491 GCA_964391545.1 uncultured Nitrospinota bacterium
ATGACATCAAATACCGCATGGGGCGGGAGAGTGAGGAGGAATCTTGACTCAGGAAGAACTTAAAAACCTATTGGATAAGTTAAGAACCTTGCCTGCCGAAACCGAGTGGGTTGAGTTTAAGGTTAATTATTACGAGCCTCAAGAAATTGGAGAGTATATTTCTGCCCTTTCTAATTCTGCTTGTCTTCATCAAACAGACTGTGGATATTTGGTATTTGGCGTTGAGGATAAAACACATGCCATCAAAGGCACAACCTTTAAGCCAAAAAAGAAAAAGATCGGTAATGAGGAGCTTGAAAACTGGCTTGCAAAGCTTTTAAGTCCCAGAATTGATTTTAAAATTTATGAATTTGAATATGAAGGTCATCCGATAGTCATTTTCAAAATTGATCCAACACATAATACTCCTGTCCGCTTTAATGGAACAGAATATATTAGAGTTGGTAGTTATAAAAAGAAGCTTGCTGCCTTTCCTGAAAAAGCCAGAAAAAATATGGAGCAGCGAGCCATTAATTGACTGGTCTGCACAGATTTGTGAAGAAGCGACTATTGAAGATTTGGATGAAGAAGCTATTTCTGTCGCAAAAGCAAAATATAAAGCTGAAAATAAAAATCGTCCTTTCGCACTTGAAATTGATAAGTGGGATACGACAACATTTTTAGATAAAGCTAAAGTAACTATCAACGGCAAAATAACTAATACTGCTATAATCCTTTTGGGTAAGCCTGAATCAACAAATTTCATTTCTCCTGCAGTTGCCCGAATTACATGGAAGTTGGAAGGGGAAGAAAGTGCTTATGAACATTTTGACCCACCCTTTTATTTGAATGTCAATAAGGTCTATCAGAAAATAAGAAATATTAAATACAAAATTCTGCCTGATAATATCCTGATACCTATTGAAGTTGATAAATATGAACAATGGGTAATATTGGAGGCTTTAAACAACTGCATTGCACACCAAGACTATTTCTTGCAATCAAAGATTATTGTTATAGAACGACCAAAAGAATTAATTTTTACCAATGCTGGGAGTTTCTTTGAAGGAACAGTTGAAGATTATACATTGGGAGAGAAAACCCCTGAGAAATATCGAAATTTCTTTTTGTCACAAGCAATGAATAATCTCGGGATGATTGATACTGTAGGTCATGGGATAAAGAAAATGTTTTATTTGCAGCGAAACAGATACTTCCCTTTGCCAGAATATGACTTTTCAGATCCTCAAAGGGTTTACCTGAAAATTTATGGCCATATTATAGATGAAAACTATACCAAACTACTGATTGAAAGGACAGACCTTGACCTTAAAACAACAATTATTTTAGATAAGGTGCAAAAGCGTCAGCAAATTTCAAGAGAAGCATATTTATTTTTAAAGAAAAACAGATTGGTAGAAGGTAGATACCCGAATATATTTGTTGCTGCTAAAATCGCAGCTATTACAGGGGACAGGTCGAGTTATATCAAATACCGCGCTTTTGATAAAGCACATTACAAAAAAATGATAACCGATTTTATTACACAATTTGGGGCTGCAAGCAGGAAGGATATTGATAAGCTATTAATGGGTAAACTTCCAGACATTTTAGACGAGAAACAGAAATTCAAGAAAATCAATAATCTGCTTAGTGAGATGTCAAAAAAAGATGGAAGCACTAAGAATATCGGAACAAGAAAAAATCCCAAATGGGTTTTAACTTAAATTGCAACCATTAATTTTAAAAAGTAATAAATTAAGTAATAAGAAAAGATAAAAACCAGAAAATACAGCATGTTACACAATGTAAAGTGCTATAAATTAAAGTAAAAGAAAAATAAATAGACCCAAAAAAGAAATAAAATCAAGAACTTATTTTCTGAAATGTCCAAGAAAGATAAAGTTATTAGAAACACTGGCTCGGATAAAAAACCATGCTGGGTTTTGATTTAATGTTTATTAGTAAATATAGTCAGTAGAGATTATAACTGATTGACAAATAAAGAAATATTGTTTAGTAAATCATTTGTAAGTTTAGATGTATGAAAACCAAATAATGTCCAACCGATGGGATAAAAGAATTTGCCGATAAATGAAAAGTTTGATATTATACATTCAAAGTAATCGTAATTTGTAATTCGCCAATCGTAAATTCAAATTTGCCATTATCGGGTCCTGTGCAACGGGGACCTGTGAACCCCGCCAGGTCCGGAAGGAAGCAGCGGTAAGCAGACCACTCTGTGTGCCATAGGGGCGCCTGATAATGGCATGTTATTATAGCTATCGGCTATCGGCTAATTATGTCTTATCAAGTCTCTGCAAGAAAATGGAGGCCCCAAAGCTTTAGCGAGGTTATGGGGCAGGGGCATGTTGTCCACACCCTTAAGAATGCCATACAAAATAAAAGGGTCGGGCATGCCTATCTTTTCTCTGGCTCGAGAGGGGTAGGCAAAACCACTATTGCCAGAATTTTTGCAAAGGCGCTGAATTGTGTAAAAGGTCCGACTTCCGAGCCGTGCAACAACTGCGAGATGTGCCGGGAAATCACCGATGGATTCTGCCCCGATGTAATGGAAATAGACGGCGCATCTAACACAGGTGTGGATGATATAAGGGAATTGAGGGAGAATGTTAAATATGCCTCATCTAAAGGGAGGTATAAGGTCTATATAATCGACGAAGTCCACATGCTTTCAAAAAGCGCCTTCAATGCGCTTTTAAAAACCCTCGAAGAGCCTCCTGCTCATGTAATATTCGTTTTTGCAACGACCGAACCGAATAGAATCCCCGAAACGATAATTTCAAGGTGCCAGTATTTTGAGTTTAAGCGAATATCTATAAATGATGCCGTAGAGCAGTTAGTTCGAATTACAGAGAGGGAAGGGATAAAGGTATCGAGGGAGATATTGACCCTTATTGCAAAAAGCGCCGAAGGAAGTATGAGGGATGCGCTGGTATCCCTTGACCAGATAGTTTCCTTCAGCGGGGATGTTATAAAAGAAGAGGATGTAAAAATAGTCCTCGGGCTCGTAGGACGGGAAGTATTCGGTTCTATTATGGAGGGCATAGTAAAGAAGGATATTCGGCATATATTAACGATAATAAAAGACTTAACCACAAGGGGAACCGATTTAAAGGTCTTTTGCAAAGAGTTTTTGGAATATCTGCGGAATTTGGTGGTAGTGAAAATAACCGAAGATCCGGTAGGGCTTACGGGGCTTTCCGGAGTAGAGATTGAGAGGCTTAAATCAGAGGCAAAAGATATAAGCACGGAGGAACTGCAGCAGATGTTTAATATAATACTAAAAACCGAAGCCGAACTAAAATATGCCTCTCAGCCGGAACTTGTCCTTGAGATGGCGTTGATTAAGCTGACCCAAATCGGCAAGGTATTGACGGTTGATGAGATTTTGAAGAGGCTTGACAATATAAGCGCAAGTGCAGATGCAAGTGTAAGTATAAGAGGCGCAAAGGGAAGTGTAAAAAAAAGCAGTGACGAGGGTACCAGTATAAGCGATAGAGTAAATGTAAGTGCAAGTGATTTGGCACTTACACCTACACTTGACACTTACACTTCTTTGTGGGCAAGGATTAAAGAATCTGTCAGCTCAAAAAAACCATTATTAGGCGGTATATTCGAGGATATAAGCCTATTGAATATAAAAGAAGATGAGATCGTATTAAGTTTTACGCGGCAGGGTTCGGAATCTTATTACAGGCAGACAATAGAGTTGCATCAAGGAATGATAAAAGATACAATCAGGGAAATAACAGGCAAAGATTTGAAGATTGTCTTTGATAAAGTTTCGGAGAAAGAGTCTTTAAAGGAGGCTGCAGCGATTAAACAATCGCACACCGAAATAGAGAAATGGAAGAAAGATAAGATTCAGGAGGTGCTCGATATTATTCCCGGCGTCGTTGTCAGGGAGATGAGCGGAGAAGCTCAGGGAGGTGTTATATGAATTATTCCTTCGGGAATATAATGAAGCAGGCGCAGAAGATACAGGAGAAGATTGCAGAGGTTCAGAAGGACCTGATTAATAGAAGGGTAGAGGCATCTTCGGGCGGCGGGATGGTAACTGTGGTCGCCAACGGCAAGCAGGAGGTTTTATCGGTTAAGATAGACCCCTCTGTCGTAAACCAGCAGGATGTCGAGATGCTGGAGGATTTGGTAACTGCAGCAGTCAACGAGGCATTGAGAAAATCCCAGGAATTGATACAGGAGGAGATGTCGAAGGTAACCGGCGGCATAAAAATACCGGGGTTGATGTAGCTTATCAGTTTAGAGTTACGAGTTTTGAGTTTTGAGGAAATGGGAAAAGTTATTTTTTACCTCTAAACTCTATACTCGATACTCAAAACTAAATAATATGAAAGGGCCAAAATCGCTTTTTAATCTTGTTGACGAGCTAAAGAAACTCCCAGGTGTAGGCAGAAAAACTGCCGAAAGACTGGCATTTCACATACTCAAATCTCAGCGCAATGAGGCGGAGGCGCTTGCAAGGGCTGTAATGGAGGTAAAGGATAAGGTAAAACTCTGCTCCCTTTGCAGCAGTATCACGGAAACCGACCCATGTAATATCTGCAGCGACCCGAACAGGGAAAAAAATACGCTCTGTGTGGTGGAGGAGCCGCACGATGTGTTTGCAATAGAGAAGACAAGGGAATATAAAGGAAGTTATCATGTGCTTATGGGCGTTCTCTCTCCTTTAGATGGAATAGGACCATCCGATTTAAAGATTGAAGAATTGTTAAACAGGGTCAGGCAGAACGGAATAAGAGAAGTTATACTGGCAACGAACCCCAATCTCGAGGGGGAAGCAACTGCCATGTATGTTGCAAAGATATTAAAACCCTTTGGAATGAAGGTTACGAGGATTGCGAGGGGGCTTCCTGTCGGCGGGGATTTGGAATATACCGATGAAGTTACCCTTACAAAGGCGATGGAGGGGAGACAGGAAATGTAATATGATAAAACTGCCTGTAGTTAATGATTCGGGCTTTTACGAGATACGGATGGAGAGTATCGGCGGTATGGGCGCTAATTTAGCGGGGAAGATACTCGGGGAGGCAGGGGTGCTGAATATGGGTTTCAACGGCTCTAACTTCTCCAGTTACGGTTCCGAGAAAAAAGGCTCCCCTGTCAAGGCATTTGTTCGATTTTGTTCGCCGGATGCCGAAGTGAGGGTGAACAGCCCTGTGACCGAGCCGCATATCCTTGCCATATTTCATGAGAATCTATCGAAGAGCATCCCTGTTATGCAGGGTGTCGGACAGGATAGTATCGTTATTCTTAATACTTCAAAAAATCCCGACGAGGCAAGGGATTTTTTAAAGCTGCATGCAGGAACTCTTTATTGTATAGATGCGATGAAAATAGCAGTGGAAGAGAAGACAAGGATAAATACCGCTATTCTCGGGACTATAAGCAGGGCATCCGGTTTTTTAACCCCGGATGCAATAAAGGATATGATTGCAAAGAATCTCGGAAAAAAATATGCAAGTTTGATAGAGCCTAATTTGAAGACATTTGACAGGGGATATAATGAAGCAGTATCGAGACAATTCAAGCCCGATGGCAAATATTCTTATGTTCCATTTACCAGAGAAGGACAAAAGATAGGTTATTTTAATCAGCCCGTTGGGGGGGTAATACCGAATGCAGGGAGCAGCGTATCAAAGGATTTGAGCGGCAGCAGGGAGGGTTTTATCCCGGTGCTTAATAGAAATAAATGCACGAGCTGCGGAGAGTGCGATATTACATGCCCCGATTATTGCTTTGTATGGGAAGACGGGACGGATAAAAAGGGGAAACCTGCAAGAATACTTAAAAAGATAATATATCAATATTGTAAAGGGTGTATGCGGTGCGTAGATATATGTAAATTCGAGGCGCTCACAAGGCAGAGAGAATCGGAGGTTGATAAGGCCGTTATGGAAAAAGGGTATAAAGAATAGAGGGTTATGAAAACAGAGATAATTAAAGAAGAAAAGATTTTACAAAAAGAAACCGGCAATCAGACGGTAGATTTCAGAAGCGGGAACGAGATGTCTGCAATTGCGGCATCGCAGATAAATTATCATATAATGGGCTATTATCCGATAACCCCTTCTACCGAAGTTGCAGAATATCTCGATGAGATGGGCGCCAATGGAGAGCATAATGTTGTTCTTATACCCGGTGACGGCGAGCATGGCGCAGCAGGTATTTGTTATGGCGCAGCCACGGCAGGCGGCAGGGTCTTTAATGCCACATCCGCGCAGGGACTCCTTTATGCGATGGAGCAGTTGCCTGTTCAATCCGGGACACGTTATCCAATGGTATTAAATGTGGTCTGCCGGACAGTATCGGGCCCTCTGGACATAAGGGGGGACCACAGCGACATTATGATGGCGCTGAATGCAGGCTGGATTATACTCCTTGCCAAAGACCCGCAGGCTGTTTACGACATGAATATCATAGCTCCGAAGATTGCAGAGCATGAGGAGATAAGGCTCCCTGTGATTGTCGCTTATGACGGATTTTTTACGAGCCATCAAAAGAGAAGGGTCAAATATTTTTCGGATAGAAAGGTTGTGCAGGATTTCCTTGGGTTATTTAAAATACAAAACTGCTCTGTGGATTTAAAACATCCTATAACAATAGGCCCTTATATGAACGACCCCGACCTCATCAATAATAAGAAACAGCAGAGCATGGCAATGGAGGCGGCATATAAAATCATTCCGCAGATTTACAACGAATATGCAGGTATAAGCGGGCGCAAATATTCGATAATCGAGAGCTATATGACAGAGGATGCAGAGGCAGTTCTTTTTATTTTAAATTCTGCGGCGGATACGGCAAGGGATGTGGTAGACAGGCTGAGAAAAAAAGGCAAGAAGGTTGGATTTGTATATCCTACTATTATAAGACCCTTTCCTGCAAAGGAGATTAGAGAGGCGCTTAAAAATGCAAAGGCGGTGTTAGTAGCAGACAGGCAGGATTCTTTTGGAGGAGGCGGCGGAAATATGAGTATAGAGGTAAAGGCAGCGCTCAAAGACGACCCTCAAAACCGCTCGCTGATTTTAAGCAGGATTTACGGTCTCGGCGGAAAAGACTTTTATGCACAGGATGCAGAGATAATGTTTGAATTGGCATTGGATACTGCAAAGAAAGGGAGGGTGGATGTCCCTTATGATTATATAGGCGCAACACCAGGCGACCCGTCATACAAATTTGAAAAAATCAGGGAGCCAATAACAAAAGAGGAGGCATCGCCGGGGATAATAAAAGTTGCAAAAGACGAAAAGACAGGAAAGCTCGATGTAAAGGGCGTAAAACATGCAGAGCTTACAGCAATGCCTCACAGGATTGCCCCGGGTCATGGCGCATGTCCGGGCTGCGGAATATTCCCGAGTGTCGGGACATTCCTCAAAGGCATCGAGGGTTATGTTGTGATGCTCTGGCATACAGGCTGCGGCATGGTTGTAACAACAGGTTATCCGAACACATCCTTTAATATTACTTATATACATAACCTGTTTCAAAACGGCGCTGCTACACTGAGCGGAGTGGTGGAGATGTATAAGGAGAGACAGAGACGGGGAGAGATACCGCAGGATCAGGATATAACCTTTATTATGGTTACGGGGGATGGAGGACTCGATATAGGTTTGGGGCCTGCGCTCGGCACAGCCTTCAGAAATCATAATATGATTATCCTCGAATATGACAACGAAGGGTATATGAATACCGGCAACCAGCTTTCCTTTACAACCCCGCTGGGACATGCCACAAGCACATCCAATATAGGAAAGGTTGGAAAGGGAAAGAAGTTTCATCATAAAGATTCGGCACAGCTTTTTGCTGCCTGTCATATACCTTATGTGTTCACTGCTGCAGAGTCGCAATACAGGGATTTGATAAGAAAGGCTGCAAAGGCACAGTGGTATGCAAAGCACGAAGGGCTTGTATTCGGAAAGGTCTTGTCTGCATGCCCTTTGAACTGGCGGCATCTCGATAATATCGGGCAGCAGGTCGTTCAGACAGCAGTGGATTGCAACTTCTTCCCGCTCTACGAAGTGGAGCATGGGGTTACAACGTTAAACTACGACCCTGAAGAAAAAAAGAAAAAGGTTACTGTTGCGGATTGGTTTAAGCTCATGGGAAAGACAAAGCACCTCCTGAGACCTGAATTTAAAGATGTGGTGGCTGAATTTGAAAGAGAAGTAGATAGGCGCTGGAAAAGGCTAAAGGCAATGCACGAGCACCCGCTTTTGTAAAAATTAGTTCTTGAAGTTGCTAATCCTGCAAAATTAATCTATAATAAAATCTCAGGCAATTCCCCGGTAGCTCAATGGCGGAGCATTCGGCTGTTAACCGAAGGGTTGCAGGTTCGAGTCCTGCCCGGGGAGCCATTTCCAATCAGAGGCAGTTTGGAAGGGTTACTCAACTATTGGGTGTTATTGCTCTATGATGCTCTGCAATGCCGTATGAATATCAGGGTATTGAAAGGCAAAACCATTTT
>CAYMMR010000118.1:0-8480 GCA_964391545.1 uncultured Nitrospinota bacterium
ATGCTTTTATAATTTACATTAAATAAACCTAATAAACTCATAATACCCTTCACTTCATTCAGGGTGACACTCCATGTGAGATTCTTCGCTTCGCTCGGAATGACATTTTTTTATCTGCGTTTATCTGCGAAAATCTGCGTCCTATCCATTTTCATTTTGCTACTACTTCATACACAAGCATCTCCTCTGCTTTTGCATTGGAGGGGATTTTTATAATGTTTCTGTAAAATTCGGGGACTGTTAATCGTTCAGTCTTTTTGTTGATTCCTATAAAGTCATAAGGCTCTTTTGTGGCTACTATGATGAAACATTCCGAGCTCCTCTTTTTATCCTTTATGACACTCATTAACAATCCAAACCCTTCGGGCGGGAACTTAAATTCTTTATTCGCTTTAATAGGGATAATCGGTAGTATGGCAGAGGGGGCTATGGGGCTTATCCTGTCATCTGCTGTAAGGTTAAATATATGAAGGTAAGCATCACGGCTCGTTTTTACTGTGATAATTGCCTCATCTCCTTCTATAAATACTGGTTTATTCAGTTTCGCATCTACTTTAAAATAGGGGTCTTTCTCGCCTACTCCTGCTACACAGGCACTTAATTGGACTTTGTAGGTTGTAAGGGGGAGAACAACCCCCTCGCCCCCAACAACCCCCTGACCCCCTTTATTAAGGGGGATTAGGGGGAATACACCCTGCTCCCATTTGATAATATTTTCGTCTATGATATAGCCTTGAGATAGTGTTTGAACCATATCCGACAATAATTGATAATCTTTGACTAATGTCCCTCCGTGAACTCGGACACCTGTCTTACTCTCTATTGCCGATATTCTTGCACGGTTGATGGCAAGCTGTCTTGCTTCGTCTGGGGTGATGTTTTCTACTACTGCTTCGCCTGTGCTTTCTACCCAGTTACAGTCAGAGGCATAAGAAAGATTAAGGAGAAAAGGGGAAATGGAGAATAAGGGAGAATAGAAAATAAAAAGGATAAGGGCAAATGAGTTTAATAATTTTGGTATTTGTTTTTTCTCCATTTCACCCTTTTCTCCCTTTCTCCTTTTTGCCTTTGTGCTCGTTGTGGTGGTAAGTCATTTTTTAATGAAACTTATTTTTACACCATACCACCATCATAAATAAGCCTTTTTTTGTCTTTTTGTGGTTTGTCTATTTGGGGTTTGTCTCTTTGTGGCAAAGATTCACTTTCCCCTTGCAGATTTATTATTATGGGATTTATCTCCCTTCCTACAGGGCTTGGTTTAAGAACTGGCACTTGATACCTGTTCATCCCGAATAATCTCCTCGATACCGATTCTACATTGTTTGATACATAGCCGTAGAGCTCTTCTATGTTAATCTTGTTATCCCTATTTATGTCAGCTTCTCCTATGAGACCTTTTAATAGATAGTAGGTGAATAAGCCATGCTCCTCTTCTTTGTAGAAATTGCTGATTTGATTCTCTCTTGATGCGGCAAGTAAGGCGATTTTTTCCGATGCTATGACAGGGTCTTTGACTATGAGTGTCCCCGGACGACCTGCTAATAGCATGGTATCTTTCTGCTCCCTTCCGCTCATCCCCGAAAAACAGGCATCTATAAATAGATAGATATTCTTTGCCTTGATGTCTGTCAGGTCTTTGTATAGTCTTTCAAGGGGATAACCGCTCATTCTTGGGTTATCAGGGTTGCCGTCCGATGGTAAGATATAGGGGGTATTGTCTCCTACATCGGGTATTCCATGCCCTGCATAGTAGAAATAGAGTGTGTCTCCTTCTTGGACGAGCTTTTTTATTCTGTCCTGCATGAGCATCTCAAGCTCACTTTTGGTTGCATGGTCATCTGTTATGAGAAAGATGTTTTCGTCGGGAACTCCGACGAATTTGCTTAGGTATTCTTTCATTAGGGAGGCATCATGTGATGAGTATGTTGCAGGGGTAGTGTTTCTATATTTCTCTATTCCTATGAGGATAGCCCATTTGGTTCTGTCCTGTTTTACTCTTGTTTTGGGACCTTTTGTTATGTATGAGTCAATGTCCCCTATGCCAGGTAATAGGTTAAAGTGTCTGCTTGCTATAAGGTAATTATCCAGATAGACATGGACCTGCCATTCTCCTGTGAGTTTTTCTGCCTTCTCTCCTCTTATGCCGATTCTATGGACTGATGTGTTCAGATTGTGCTTCTTTGAATCAAGGTTTATTTCAAAGTCCTGTGTCTTGAAATAGATGTTTTTGTCAGGTGAAATCCAGTCCCATCTTAATGTATGACTCCCTTCTATGTCTTTTAGTTTTACCCACATTACTGCCTGTGTGTCTTGTGTGTAGATGACATCTGTCTTTTTGAGGGGATTAAGTAATTCTTCGCTTTGGTAATTGCGGTAGAGTCCTGATTCTATGAGTTGAACTTGTGCGGTCTTTGTGGGGGCGGAGGAACAGGCGAGCATTCCCACGCAGAGCATGGGAACGAGAAAAAGCAGTAGGCAGGAAAGATAAGAGAGATTGCTTCGCCCTTCAATAAGCTCAGGGCTCGCAATGACAGAAGCAAAAGGGGTCGCAATGACAGGTGGTGAAAAGGAAGAATTTTTAGGGGTGGTTAAACTGACTGACTGACTGACTGACTGACTGACTGACTGACTGACTTTTGCAACATCTGTGCCATTTCCTGATTACCCCTGACTAAATCAGGGACATAATTGTTTGTCATAAACAGCCCTCCAAATATTTCCCCTCACCTTAATCCTCTCCCCAGAGGGGAGAGGAGATGATGGATTATCATGGGGATAAATGTATCAGTTTCAAATATTTTGTCAAGTGTTTTTTTTTGCTGTTTTTTTTTGCATTTGTTTTTTTTGCATTTTTTTGTGTGATTTATATCACATTCCTGAGATGTGAAATACAGCTATTATTTCATTTAACAACCCTGTCAATCTCCTTTATCTGTTCTAAAAGAGAAGGAAGGTCATCCAGCTTTAGCATATTCGGACCGTCGCAGGGGGCTTTGTCAGGGTCGGGGTGAACCTCCATAAAGATTCCGTCACAGCCTGCTGCTACCGCTGCCCTTGTAATGTGCGGGACAAATTCTCTCTGTCCGCCCGAAGAACTGCCGGCGCCTCCAGGGAGTTGAAGGGAATGGGTGGCATCGAAGATTACAGGGTAGCCGAAACTCCTCATTATCGGAAGAGATCTCATATCCGCTACTAAATTGTTATATCCAAAGCTGACGCCTCTTTCTGTAATCAGTATTTTTTTATTTCCTGTAGATTCAATTTTTTTAATTACATTTTTTACATCCCATGGCGCAAGAAACTGTCCCTTTTTCACATTTATTACCCTGCCTGTCTTTGCCGCGCGGATTATCACATCCGTCTGGCGGCTTAAAAAGGCAGGTATCTGAATTATATCGAGAACCTCTGCTGCATATTCAATCTCTTCTTCCTTATGGACATCGGAAAGGACAGGAATGCCAAATTTATCTTTTACCTTTTTTAGTATTTTTAATCCTTTTTTTAAGCCGGGACCGCGAAATGATTTAACCGATGTCCTGTTTGCTTTATCATAAGAAGATTTATAAATCAACGGGATATTAGTCGCTTCACAAATATATTTAAGTCTCTCTGCTGTATTAAGGGCGGCTTTTTCATTTTCTATAACGCAGGGTCCTGCAATTAAAATAAGGGGGGTTCCATTCCCTATTTTTATTTTATCTATTACAATTTCTTTCATGACCTTTTATGGTTTAGCGATGCCTTAATAAAATCTCTGAACAATGGGTGGGGATTTTTTGGCGAGGATTGAAACTCGGGATGAAACTGTCCTGCAAGAAACCAGGGGTGGTTTTCGGTCTCTATTATCTCCACCAGATTGCCTTCGGGCGATAATCCGCTGATTTTTAAGCCTGCCTCTTCGAGCTGCATCCTGTATTTATTGTTGAACTCGTAACGATGCCTGTGCCTTTCAAAAACCTCCCTGGTTCCGTAAGCCTTAAAGGCAAGGGAGTCCTTTCTTAACTGGCACCTGTATGCCCCGAGCCTCATGGTTCCGCCTTTATTCACGACATTATTCTGATCGGGCAATATATCTATTACAGGATGCGGCGTGGAGGTGTTGAATTCAGTGCTGTTGGCATCTTTAAGGTCGCACACATTTCTTGCAAATTCGATTACCGCACACTGCATCCCAAGGCATATTCCAAAGAACGGCACTTTATTTTCTCTGGCATGCCTTATAGCCAATATCTTCCCTTCTATCCCTCTCCCGCCGAATCCGCCGGGCACAAGAATACCGTCTGCATTTTTAAGCATCTCTGCGGCGCCTTTTTTTTCTATCTCTTCCGCATCCACCCATTCGAGGTTTACCCTCGCCTCATTTTCTATCCCTCCATGAATCAATGCTTCATAGAGGCTTTTATACGATTCTTTTAACTCGACATATTTGCCTACAATGGCAATATTCACAGTCGAAGAAGGATTCTTTACCCTCTTTACAACCCTCTCCCACAGCGAAAGGTCTGGAGATTTTGTTTTAAGATGCAGCAGGTTTACTATAATGTCGTCCAGCCCTTCATGGTGAAGAGCCAGGGGAACTTCGTAAATATTTTCTACATCCCTTGCAGTGATGACGGATTCATTGTCAACATTACAAAAAAGCGCGATTTTTTTCTTCAGGTCATCCGAAAGGGACTTCTCCGTTCTGCACAGGAGTATATCGGGCTGAATACCTATTTCCCTCAACTCCTTCACACTGTGCTGTGTAGGCTTGGTTTTAAGCTCATCGGCGGTTTTAACATAAGGGACGAGTGTCAGATGAATATAGAGGACATTATCCTTTCCCATATCGAACCTGAACTGCCTCATTGCCTCGAGGAAGGGGAGGCTCTCTATATCTCCCACTGTCCCCCCTATCTCGCAGATAACAATATCGAAGCTATTGCTTGCAGATAGAAAGCATTTTTTAATCTCATCCGTTATATGCGGTATTACCTGGACAGTTCCGCCGAGATAATCTCCCTTTCTTTCCTTATCTATAACGGATTTATATATCTTGCCTGTCGTAACATTGTTAGCCTTTGTCATTTTGGCGCTGATGAACCTCTCGTAATGACCAAGGTCGAGGTCGGTCTCCGCGCCGTCATGTGTGACAAAGACTTCTCCATGCTGGTATGGATTCATAGTCCCCGGGTCGACATTTATATAGGGGTCCATTTTTAATAATGTAACCTTGAGCCCCCTTGCCTCGAGCAGTGCGCCTATGGAGGCGGATGCCAGACCTTTTCCCAAAGAGGAGAGAACGCCGCCAGTTACGAATATGTATTTTGTTTTGTTCATGTAAAGAAATTATAAACGCAAAGACGCCAAGATTAAAACAAAGACGCAAAGGCTATTTGCATTTTTTCTTTGCGACTTTCTTCTCTTCTTTGCGTCTTTGCGTTAAAAATTAGGTTTTTTTGTTTTTAAAATCTCCCTCACTCTTTCCAAATCCTCCGACGTATCAACACCGATTGAATCATAATCTGTCTTTATTACCTTTATTTTATAGCCATGCTCCAATGCCCTGAGCTGCTCCAACTTCTCTGTATATTCGAGAGGAGTTGGAGAAAGCCCAGAAAAGTTTATAAGGAAATCCTTTGTATAAACATAAAGCCCGATATGCTTGTAATAAACATGGGCTGCCCCCCCATCCCTCTTATATGGAATAGGGCAGCGGGAGAAGTATAGTGCATAGCCATTACGGTCAATTACAACCTTTACAACATTTGGGTCTTTTAATTCATTATCGGTTTTTACCTCTGTACAGATTGTCCCCATCCGAAGCCCGGAGTTTCGATTAATAAATGGCTCAACTGCCATATCGATTACCCTCGGTTCTATCAGAGGCTCATCTCCCTGAACATTCACTATTATATCCGCTTCATTTTTTTTTGCAACCTCCGTTATCCTATCCGTTCCTGTGGCATGATGGGACGATGTCATAAATGCCTCGCCGCCGAACTCTTTAACTGTCTTAAATATCCTTTCGTCGTCAGTAGCAACAATGACTCTGTCGATCAAAGATGCCTTCGATGCAGATTCCCACACATATTGTATTAAGGGTTTGCCGTTTATCATGGCAAGGGGTTTGCCGGGAAATCTGGTTGAGGCATACCTGGCAGGAATAATTGCTATTATAATCATTATAAATACAAACCTTATATTGTCTATATTTTATTACTTCTTTCGCATAATGGTCGAGGGCATTTATCCTTATTTGTTATTCCCGCCCCGAGCTTTCGTCTCCTACTTGCCCGGAACGGGATACTGCACTATTCGCCCCGTGGAATTGCCGAAGGCATGATTCCGCAGGACAGGAGACAGGTCTGGACTCTCACTTGCACGCCTTCAAAATCCTTGAATTTTGAAGCTCTGGCAATGAGACATGAGAGTGCTGGCAACACGGAAGCCGTTGTTGTTGTTCCGGTTGTCGGGATTATTCCTGTTGCGATTCGCTGCCCGCGTGTTCTTCGCATTATTGTTCCACGACCCGCCGCGAAGCACACGGTACTGTTTTTAACCTGTCCCCCTTTAAAAATTTTGCCGATTCTGTCATGCCCGAGTGCATTTATCGGGCATCCAGTGTCTTCTCTTCTGGATTCCCGCCTTCGCGGGAATGACGACTTAACGCGAATAGCAAAAAACATATCTCTCAAAAATCCTCTCCCTTAATTTGTAGCTGTTTGCATGTTCTGCATGGGCAATCCACCCTTGCACCGACCTTTTTATATCTTCGATTGTTATAATCCCTTTTCTAAATGCTGCCTGCATAGCCCTGAGCCTCTCCTCAAACATCCTCACATTTGCCTTTTTAATCTTTCTGTAATATGGATAGATATAAAAGCCGAGAAACTCGCAGCCGTTTTTAACGGGGAATACCCTCGTCTTTATCGAATGGAGTTTAAGGCGGAGGCTTTCGAGATATTTATCCATCTCCCCTTTAATTTCCCGCAGCCGTGACTTGTCGCTGTCAAAGACAGCAAAATCGTCAACATATCCGATGTATGCCCTGCATCCGAGATTGTCTTTTATAAAATGGTCGAATCCGTTCAGATAAACATTTCCGAAAAATTGGCTTGTGAGATTTCCTATTGGCAGCCCTTTTCTTCGTCCGTGCGGCTCAAAAAGGTCGTCGCCTTTAAAATAATCATAAACCGCTTCCTGCGGATTGCTGTTCTGGATTATGGTTTTGATAAGCCGCAGAACATCTCTGTCTGCGATTTTCTTTTGCAGAATCTCATATAAAATCTCATGGTCAATTGACGGGAAATACTTTTTTATATCGCATTTCAGGACATACCTGTATTTCTTCATATACAGATTAAACCTCTCGATAGCCTTGTGTGTCCCTTTTTCCTTGCGATTTGCGTAAGAATCATAGATAAATGTCTTTTCAAAGAGAGGCTCTATAATATTGCATAAGGCATGATGAATGACCCTATCCTTGTATGGCGCAGCAGATATAAGCCTCTTGACAGGCTCATAGATTACAAACTCTTTATATCTGCCGGGGAGTATGTCTTATCGGAAAGCTCTTTTTGTATTCTGAATAACTCCTTCTCGAGATTCAGGTTAAATTTTGCGGTATTATCTTTAAACCGTTTCCCCTTTTGTGCCTTTCGTGCGGCAAGGAGGAGGTTTTCAAAAGATACTATTTCAGACCAGAGGTTTTTGTATGTCTTTGCCACTTTCCGCCTTAATCCATCCGCCTACCATCTTTCCAAGCTCGTTAATCTCTTTTGATATGTAGGCGTATTTGTTTATGCTTAAACATTTTTTGTCTTTTGCTATCCTTATCAAAAATCGGAGCTTTTCAATCTGAAGATTGCATTTGCGAAGGGGCTGTTGTTTTTCCTTTGTATACGCAGACTCTATTATCAGTTCAAGAGAATCGAGCAGGAGGTTTATGAGCCTGTCGCCGATGGTAAATTTGTAGTCTCGCGGGAATTTCTCCACCTGCGGCATAAGCCATAGAATTATGTCATAGAGTTTTGTTACTGCAGGTATTTCAGTCCCCATTTTGTAAGGCGTCTTATCGTCCCTCAAGGCTTTAGCCTCGATGCTTCAAACCTCTCAAACCCCTCAAACCCGAAGTCTGTAGAAACAGGTCTTCAGACCTGTTGAATTATAACAGGTTTAAAAACCTGTTTCTACGACTTTTAACTGCTTAACGCAAAATAATGCATTGGACGCAGATGAGTTACGAAAAACAAAAAATATCGCGGGCAGGGGCTACGCCCCTGCACCCCTGCAGCGCCGACCTTTATGGTCGGCTGTTGGCGGGGGATTAACCCCCGCACTACGATTCTCGCTATTGTCATTCCCGCAGTCTTTTGAGCGGGAATCCATAAAACTAAAAAAACTGGATTCCGTGTCAAGCACGGAATGACACAAAAACAAAAGTGTAAAAAGGTAAAAAACCAAAAAATTACTCTGTCCTCAGGAGGCGGAAACCGAGG
>CAYMMR010000119.1:0-8382 GCA_964391545.1 uncultured Nitrospinota bacterium
GGATTACATAAAAATTCTTCTTCAGGGGGTCACGATGTGCCTAGGTTGTCCATTTAATGCGGATTTTATGCTTGACGGTTCTAATATAATATATTATATAATAGAATTATGGGAAAGACGGTAAGTATTTATATTGATGATGACCTTTTAGATGAAGTAAAAAGCAAAAACATTCCTCTATCTCAAGGTATAAGAGATGCCTTAAAGAGTTGGCTCGAAAGAGAAACGAAAGATGAAGATTATGATTCCCTTGAGCATTCTCTCTACAACACAATGAGTATAAAAGGGAAAAAGGCATGGCAGGAACTTCTGGAGGGAAGAGATAGATGGTAGCTCTCGATACCGGTTTTTTTGTTGCTTTTATGAAAGGCAGCGAGGAGGCGAAATCTTTATGGCATGAAATCAAAAAAGATAAAATAAAACCTGTTGTCTCTATCCTTACAATAGGGGAGCTTTTGTATATTTTATACAGAGAGGATAGAAGTAAAGAGATAGATGTTATAGTAAAAAGGGTGGCATCGACTTCAGAGATAATAGATACGGATATTACAATTGTTAAGAAAGGCGCAGAAATAAAACATCGGCAAAAGATTCCGTATATTGATTCTTTGGTGGGCGCTACGGCTATAGTGAATGGCTGTAAAAAATTATATACCTCCGATAGAAAACACATGAAGGGGCTTAAAGACTATGGGCTTGAGGTAGTTTTTATTCGTGAGTGATAAAACTGCCCTGAATGAAAAAATGACAAAAACATTTTTTGATATAGAAAAGATACGGGCGGATTTTCCCATGCTTTCTGCAAGGGTAAAGGGAAAACCTTATATTTACCTCGATAATGCTGCGACGACCCACAAGCCGTTAGCCGTTATAGAGGGGGTGAGGCGGTTCGATGCCGAAGAATATGCAACGGTGCGAAGGGGCGCATATCTTTTGGGAGAGCAGGCAACATCCATGTTCGAGTCGGTGAGGGAAAGGGCTGCGCGGTTTATAAATGCAGAAAGCCCTTCCGAGATAGTCTTTACGAGCGGCACGACGCAGTCAATAAACCTTGCTGCCTACAGCTTCGGCAGGAAATTTGTCAATTCCGGAGATGAGGTGATAATCTCAAATATCGAGCATCATGCAAACATTCTCCCGTGGCAGATATTATGCTCCGAGAAAAATGCAAAATTAAAGGTTATTCCCGTAGCAGATAACGGGGAACTGCTCATGGAGGAGTATGAAAAGCTTTTAAGCGAGAGGACTAAGGTTGTTGCCGTAACCCATGCTTCAAATGTGCTCGGCACTATCCCTCCAGTTAAGGAGATAGTAAGGCTTGCTAAAAAGGTTGGAGCTAAAGTCCTTATTGACGGCGCACAGGCTGCGCCTCATATAAAGGTAGATGTTAAAGAGCTTGGATGCGATTTTTATGTTTTTTCGGGGCATAAGATGTATGGGCCTACGGGTGTGGGCATTCTTTACGGGAAAAAAGAGGTTTTAGAGACGATGCCTCCTTATGTGGCAGGCGGCGAGATGATAGTAACCGTTACTTTCGAGAAAACCACCTATGCAAAACCGCCGATGCGGTTCGAGGCAGGAACACCGCCCATATCGCAGGTTATAGGACTTGGGTATGCGATAGATTATCTTAACTCAATCGGTATGGATAATATACAGGCTCATGAGCATGAACTGCTCGAATATGCAGCGGCATCGCTTGCTAATATAGATGGCTTAAAGATTATAGGCAATGCAAAGGAAAAGTCTGCGCTTATCTCCTTTATATTGAAAAATGCCCATCCCCACGATGTTATAACGATTTTGGACGAATACGGCATTGCAGTGAGGGGCGGGCACCACTGCGCCCAGCCGGTAATGCAGAGGTTCGGAGTCCCTGCTACTACGCGTGCATCTTTTTCCTTTTACAATAAGAAAGAGGAGATTGATGCGCTTGTGGAAGGGCTTAAAAAGGTCGTAGCCTTTTTTTCGTAACCCGAATAAATCGAAAAAGAAATAGAACACGAATAGCGCGAATTGACGAATTACACGAATAATTCAGAGAAAATATTTTGGTTTTAATTTTGTCTTCATTCGTGACATTCGTATATTCGTGTAATTCGTGTTCTAAGTTTTTTTGAATTTCTTTTTAAAAAAAACAAGAATTTGACGAATTAGAAATAAGGGGGAGCATGTCATATAAGAGCGAGCTTTATCAGCAGGTCATACTTGACCATAACAAGAATCCGAGGAACTACAGAAAGATTGAAGATGCCTCGTCTTCTTGTCTTGGACATAACCCGCTCTGCGGGGACAGGATAACCGTTTATCTGAAGATAGACGAGGATAATAAGATAAGCGATATAAGCTTCTCGGGTGAAGGCTGCGCCATATCGAAATCGAGCGCATCATTAATGACCACCTTTGTGAAAGGCAAGAGCATCGAGGATGTTAAGGTGATATTCGATGAATTTCATAAGATGGTAATCGGAGAATTGGATACTGAAAAAGGCGGGCATCATTTAGGCAAATTGACTATTTTCGAGGGTGTGAGAGAATATCCTGCACGGACAAAATGCGCTACACTTGCATGGCATACCCTGAAATGCTCCATAGAGAAAAAGGGTGAGACGACTATGGAGTGATTTTAAAAAGTAGCCTCAGGTTTTACATGAAAAGAATAAGGTTTTAAAATCTGCGAAAATCTGCGTAATCTGCGGATTAATCAGGTTTCTGTTTTATAATTACACATCTTTAAAGGGCATGGTTCGCAACGCGGTTTTTTCTTGCAGTAATTTTTTCCAAGCATTACTATCAGGGCATGGTATTCGTTAAATAACATTGCATCTATTGGTAAGTTTTTCATAAAGAACTGCTGCATATTGTGATATGTTATATCCTCCGGAGTAAATTTAAGCCTATGGAATATCCTCTTTGTATAAGCATCCACCACAAAGACTGGAACATCTCCTGCATAAAGCAATATTGAATCTGCAGTTTCCGGTCCTATGCCGTTTACATTCAATAGATGTCCTCTGAGATGACCGGAACTGTTGGAAAACATCTTACCAACTTTGCCGTCGTATCTTTCGCACAGGAAGGATATAAAATTTTTTAATCTCTTTGCCTTTATATTAAAGTATCCCGAAGGTTTTATAAGCCTTGCAAGGCTTTTTACCGGCAATTTATTAATCTTATGAGGGTCAAGGAGTTTTTCTTTTTTTAGATTTGCTATTGCCTTTTCTACATTCTGCCATGCGGTGTTTTGGGTGAGTATGGCTCCTACGCATACCTCAAAGGACGTATCCCCGGGCCACCAGTTTTGGGGACCAAAATGGCTATAAAGAGAATTGTATATAGTCATTAATTTTTTGTTCATAATTAAGAAATTATAAAAAGCAACTACAGATAATGCAGATAAACGCAGATAGAAAAAACTCCCCCCATCCCCCTCTTTAATAAAGATGGGGTGCAGGGGGAGTTATCTGCGTCTTTCTCAGCACCTTCCCTGCCTTTACGCCTGTATGCTCTCCATTTTTTACAGTTATTATGCCGTTTATAATTACATACTCTATTCCAATCGGATAGCTCTTCGATGCTTCATAAGTAGCAGTATCGGATATGGTATCGGGGTTAAATATAACAATGTCTGCAAAATAACCCTCCTTTATAAGCCCTCTATCATTTATGCCGAGCCTCTTGCAAGGAAGCGAGGTCATTTTGTAAATAGCAGTCGGAAGGTCAAACAGTTTCTCGTCTCTGCAATATTTTCCAAGCACCCTCGGAAATGTGCCGAATGTGCGCGGGTGGGGAAGTCCTGCCCCAAGAGCGCCTTTATCCGAGCGTGCGCCGCTGTCAGAGCCGAACATCACATAATCTTTTTTGAGAATTTTTTTCATATTGTTTTCGTTCATGGAAAAGAATATTGCATCAACCTCCATATTTTCCTCGATTAAAAGGTCAAAAATAAAGTCTAATAGGTCTGCTTTCTTGCCCCTTGCCTCTCGCCCCTTGCCCCACGCCTCTTTTATTCTCTTTCCCTCAACATACTTATTATTATCCGTAACAACTTGAGAAATCATCACCTCATTCCAATCATCAGGTTTATATCTTTTTAATAACTCGATTCTTATATCATCTCTAATTTTACTATTTTTAAGCCTTTCTATTGCCTTTTCCTTTCCGCCGTCAAAAACCCAATCGGGCAAAACCGACTGAAGCCCTGTATTTCCAGCGATATAAGGATAGCGGTCGCAGGCAATATCAACCCCTTCGTTAATAGCAGACTCAATCACTTCGAACATCTTTTCCAATTTCCACCAGTTCTCTTTGCCGGATGTCTTTAGATGAGAAATCTGAAGCCTTACTCCCGATGCCTTTGCAATAGCGATTACCTCCTCGATCGATTCGAGCAGGCTTCTCCCCTCATTTCTTATATGGGTAGTAAATATGCCGTTGCTTTTTGCAACAACTTTGCATAGATTTGCTAACTCCTCCTTTTTTGCAAAACAGGAAGGGGTATATGCAAATCCAACGGACATACCAACAGCGCCGTCATTCAGGGATTCTTCGATAATCTTTTTCATCATTTTTATTTCCTGCGGCGACGGCTCTCTGTCAACGACGCCCATGACGGATGCCCTTATGGTATTATGTCCTGCAAGCTGGCAATAGTTAAGCGATATGCCGTCTTTCTCAAGCCTTTTAGCATAGCTTTTAAAATCCGTCCAAGTAAGGTCAAGCCCGAACTGCTCTTTGTAAGGTTTTCTCCTTTCTTCGAGTGGAGCGCCAAAAATCGGAGATGCAGAGTAGCCGCAGTTTCCCCCAACCTCTGTAGTAACCCCCTGCCTGACTTTGCTTTGTGCAAGGGGGTCTATTAAAAGGTAATAATCTGAATGAGAATGTATGTCTACAAATCCCGGGGATAGGCATAAACCCTCTCCTCGCAATTCGTGGTTAGTGGTTCGTGGTTCATGGCTAATACTTCCAACCTTCGCTATCCTGTCCCCTTTTATCCCCGCATCGGAGACAAAAGGCTCCCCCCCGCTCCCATCATAGATTTTTATGTTTCTTATTATTAAGTCATACATATAAATTGATTTTATTCTAACTTTTGACTTCTGACTTCTGTATTCTGCATTTCATACAGCCTCTTATAATTCCAATAGTTTCTCAGCACCTTCTTCACATACCCCCTTGTTTCGGGATAGGTTATCTTTTCGATGAATTCATCCGGCGGAAGGGCGCCGAACTTTTCCATCCATATTTTAACGGCAGATGGACCAGCATTATATGTTGCGAGAGATAGGATAAGAGCGTGTCCCGTGTCGAGCGAGGGATTTCCTTCATATATTTTAATAAGCTCCGTCAGATAGCGCACTCCCATCTCTATGTTTATCTCCGGCTCGAAAAGTATTTCATTTTTAAATTCTCCTCCCCCTATCATCTTGTATATCCTCTCTCCTGTCTTCGGTATCAATTGCATCAACCCATAAGCATTTGCAGAGGATATTATAGTTTTATTAAAGGCGCTCTCCTGTCTCATTACGGACAGGATTAAGAGAGGGTCAATGTTATTTTCCGATGCGGTTTTTGAGACAATCTCATAGTAGCTTAACGGATAAAAGAGCATCCAGAAATCCTTTGGTAATTTACTATGCTCGCCCCTTTTCATTCTCCCGATTAACCGGTTCAATACCGACAGCAAATCTGGATAAGCCTCTGCTTTCAGATAAAGATGACTTAGAGAAAATAGTGCGTTTATATTGTTTTCGGGGGGGAGAGAAATTGTCCTTATCTCCTCCTTTGCATCTTCCAAAAAACCCGTTTCAATCAATTCCTGCGCCTTTTCTATATGTATTTTTGCCTCTGCATCGAATTCCCAAGCCTCCGGAGACCGATAGCCGACAGCCGAAAGCTGAAAGTTCATGTTTAACGGCCGATTATCCAATTCGGGAGAGAGCGCCGCAAATCTCTCATATCCCCTCTGCCCATAATATGTATAGGGGTAATCCGCCGACAGCCTTTGATATGCGTATGCTGAAATCTCCGTGTTCCCGACATTTTCCGCAGATTTTCCCATCCAATAAAGGGAGTTGCCGGCATATTGAGAATCTGGGAATAAATCTGCACACCGCTTAAAGTCCTCGATAGCCTGATAATACTCTCCCTTTTGATAATAGAGCCAGCCGATCCTCCATGCCGCTTCTTCTGCCAGTTCTCCTTTAACGGTAAACCGTAACAATTGCGAATAGAGTATAAGGGCAGTATCCGGTTTCCCTTCATCTTCCGCAATCCTCGCATTTACATACATTGCCCTTCCTGCCCACACGCTTCTCGGGTATCTGGAGAGGATGAGGCTGTTGTATTGTATTGCCTTTTTAGTGTCGCCCTTATTCCAGTATATTTTCGCCAGCATATATAGCGCCTCTGGAACCCTTGGACTCCGGGGAAAACCTTTAATGAGACGATTCAAAATCTGGATGCTCTTTGAATCATTGCCGGTATATTTATAAGAGACAGCGAGATTGAAAAGTCCTATCTCGCGCAGAGGGTCGTTCTTCCATCTCTCCAGCATCTCTATCATTTCATGGACAGCCTTGTTATAATTTTTTCCATTCATAAGCCCCTCGATTCTCTTTATTTCAAGCCTTTTATTCAGAGGAGGCAATTGAATAGTCTTGTCTTTTTTGATTTCGGATATTCTGTTCAATGCCATCTCGGCAAAGGGGCTGAGCGGAAAGCTGTAATATATGAATTGATATGCAGTGCAGGCATCTGCCTTATTCCCCGCGCCCTCGATGGATTGTCCGAGCAGGTAATAGGCTTCGGGTATTTTTTCATCCGATGGAAACTCTGCAATAAAATCTTTAATGCTGCCCGATGCCCCGATAAAATCATCGAATAGATAAAAACCCTTTGCCCTTTCGAACCTTATCCTTGCTTTCAGACGGGTGAATGGATTTTTTGTCAAAAGCGAATCGAGGGTGTCAATCGCCGTTTTGTAATCTCCCTTTTCGGAATGGATTTTTGCCAGATTGTATTCTACATAATCCGAAAGCTGCGGATACTCTTCTGCTGCCTTGCTTAAAAGCATCAAGGCATCGTCAAACAGTCCTGCCTTATAATACGCATGACCCGAAAGATAGAGCGCCCTCTTTTCCCAGATAGTTCCGGAGTGTTCCCTTATAACCGCATCGAGCAGTTGAATTGCATTCTGATAATCACCCTGCTTGATAAGTTTAACAGGCTCCTCGATGGGTGAATCTTGCGCATTGGCAGGATATGTGAGCAACAGAAGACAGAAGACAGAATACAGAATACAGAATATAGAACATCCGTCTTCTGTCTTCCGTCTTCTGTCTTCTGATTTATTTGTATAACTCATGACACATCCTGTAAATCTGTGTGCTAATATCCTTAATGTTTTCACCTTCTGGAATATCGATCCATACGGCATCCTTTACACCCCTGAACCATGTAAGCTGTCTTTTGGCAAATCTCCTTGTCTCTTTTTTAATCTCCTGAATAGCAGAATCAAAATTTATTTTATCATCTAAATATTTTGTTATTTGTAAGTAACCGAGACTCTGAAAGGGCTTCAGGTTTTTGTCATAACCCATTTTTAGAATCCTCTCCGTCTCCTGTAAAAGCCCTGCCGAAAACATCCCATCCACCCGTTCTTCTATCCTTTTATATAATCTGCTTCTTTCCATATTAAGAACAAAATATTTTACATCAAATCTACCTATCTGTCCCCTGTCTTTTTTATGAAATTCCGATAAAGGCTTTCCTGTCGTATAGTATACCTCCAAAGCCCTCTCGATTCTATACCTATCGTTTGGATGGATTTTATTTGCAGCGGCAGGGTCAATCTTTTTAAGCCGTTCATACATTGCATCTTCGCCCATTACTTCAAATTCTCTTTTCAGTCTCTCCCTTATCTCCTCATCTTTCTTTACACCGCAGCCGAGATTTTCTATCAATGCCTTTATATAAAGACCGGTGCCCCCTGTTACAATAG
Organism: uncultured Nitrospinota bacterium; assembly: GCA_964391545.1. Lineage (GTDB taxonomy): Bacteria > Nitrospinota > Nitrospinia > UBA9942 > UBA9942 > JACQEW01. The sequence continues at coordinate 8,003 of CAYMMR010000119.1, forward strand.
GAATCTTTCCCTTTCTATCCAAATCCTCTGCAATGATAAATCCCTTTTCATTAAACTCCCCGGCGCTGAAATCCTCATCTGAATTTATAATGTCTATCAGGTGATGGGGAATCTCGTTACGCCTTTCAAGCGATGGTTTTGCAGTTCCTATATCAAAGTATCTGTAGACCTGCATGGAATCTGCGCTAATAATTTCGGTATCGAGTCTCTTTGCCAATTCAAAGGCAATATCACTCTTTCCAACAGCCGTAGGTCCAGCAATTACTATTAAAGGAATCATATACTGAAAGCTAACAGCTAACAGCCATCAGCTATTATCAGAGGTTTCATTACAATAAGCTCCTGTCTTCCGTTCTTTATCCCCTCCACCATAACCATTT
>CAYMMR010000120.1:0-8363 GCA_964391545.1 uncultured Nitrospinota bacterium
GCCGCATACAAATAAACTCCTGATTTTTGCCAAATCTCCAATTAAAGGAAAAGTAAAGACCCGCCTCAAAAAAGACGCCATGTTATCCGACGATGACATATTAAAATTATATACAGCCTTTCTGAAAGATGTAATTATTGCGGCATCTCTCTCAAAGGCGCATAAGATATATATTGCTTACTATCCGGAGGATTCAAGAAATGTGATGTATGACATGGTTTTTCAATCTTCAATCTTCAATCTTCAATCTTCAATTGAATTATTCCCTCAATCGGGTAATGACTTCGATGAAAGACTGGCAAATGCCTTGCGAAATATTCATAATAAAAGAAGCGACAACATAGTAATACTCGGCAGCGACTCTCCTCATATACAGCCGTCAACCATAAATAAAGCCTTTTCCTTTTTATCGTCTCCGAACTTCAAAGGCGCTATGGTTTTAGGACCAAGCGGCGAAGGCGGCGTGTATCTTATAGGGTTAAGGGTTAAGAGCCTGCCCCGAGCTCGTTTCGGGGGGCAAGGGGCAGGGGGGCTTGATTTTAAAGGAATATTTACATCCGGAAACGAGAGCGGCAATCTTCTTAATCTCGCCGGAAAAAAAAGGATGCCTCTCCTTATGCTTGAAGAATTGACGGATGTGGATGTTAAGTCCGATTTAATAACCCTCATAAGCAATCTTTCCATCCTGAAATATTCTTCCAATTATACAAATATACATTTGCCTCGATATACCCTTAAGGCAGTTAAAGAGCTTGGTTTGACTGTGGATAGAAAAGGGGGCGGAACGAGGCAAAAGTATTTATCCCGCAATTAAGCCGGCAGCTCGCAGAGCGGGATTTCGGATAAAAATTACCTGATTTTGCTGTCTTTCTAATACTTATTGCATTACCTGCTATTTTACGGTATCTTTGATATACTCTTAACTCGATATGCAGGGACATTTAAACATTTTAACATTCGATATCGAAGATTGGTATCATATCAATTATCCTCAACTGGATTTCAAAGCCTTTGATTGTAAAGAAGACCATTCATCGCTCTTCTCGGCTGTCAAGAAAATCCTTTCATTTCTGAAAGAGAGAAAAATTAGGGCAACATTTTTCATACTCGGAAGGATAGCAGAGAAAAGACCGGAAATAGTCGTAAGTATTGCCGAAGACGGGCATGAGATTGCCCTTCATGGTTACGAGCATTATCTCTTAAAGGATATTGGGAAAGATCAGTTTGAAAAAGAAACCGAAAGGTGCATCAAAATCTTTGAGAATATTACAGGAAAGATTCCAAAAGGCTTCAGGGCTCCGTCATGGTCTGCAACCCCATGGCTATTTGGTGTATTAAAGAAAATGGGACTTGAATATGATGCCAGCATTTTCCCGGTGAAAACGCCTCTTTACGGTATCCCGGATGCTCCGAGACAGCCATTTTTTATAGAGAATGGATTACTCGAAATCCCAACATCCGTATATTGTCTTGCAGGAAAAAACATAGCCTTCTCCGGAGGGGTATATTTTAAAATATTCCCACGAATGATAATAAAAAGGGCTGTAAATCAGGTTAAACGGGAAGGTTTGCCTTTAATATTTTTCTTTCACCCCTGGGATTTGTGGGGCAGGCCCGGCAAACTTCCGGGATTTAAGACAAAATTTATGTTTAATTTAAAATTAGGAGATGTGGAAAAAAGATTCGTTAAGTTGATAAATACTCTGCCGATGAATTCGATTGAAGCTGTTCTTGGTGAGTTGAAAGGCAGGGCTGAAGTTAAGAAAATTTCTTTTTGATATAAAGAATAAAAACCTGATTTTTAACGCAAAGACGCTAAGAAGAAAAGAAAGGTCGCAAAGAAAAGAATGGAGAAATGGAGAAAGAAATAACAACCCCCTCAGTCCCCCTTAACAAAGGGGGATTAAGGGGGTTGTCTCCCTTTCATTGTTTTGTTTCCCCATTTCCCCTTAATCTTTTTTTTATTTCTTTTGCGTTCTTTGCCTGCCTGTGCCAACGGCAGACAGGCGTCTTTGCGTTTTGCAATTTCTCATGAACAAACGGACATTGATTTATCTTATACTTATCATCCTTTTTCATTTATCCTTCTGGTTTACCATTTCTTCAAATCTCACCATTCATCCTGATGAGGCTGACCACTGGGTATGGTCGCAGCATCTCTCTTGGGGCTATTTTGAACATCCTCCCATGATAGCCTTTGTCATAAGGCTTTTTACCTCTATTTTCGGAGATACATGGTATGCAATAGAACTCTGCTCCCAGTCCCTCTCCCTGCTCACTATAATATTTTTATTTCTTTTATCAAAGGAGCTTTTCGGATGGGAGGCAGCCCTACTTTCTGTAATTATATTGGAATCGATGCCAATGTTTTTTATAGGAAGCACTATTTTGACAATAGACGCCCCCCTAATTGCATTCTGGGTTATGACGGCATATCTGTTTTCTAAAGGTATAAGAGAAGAAAAAAAAGTTTTCCTTTTGCTGTCAGGCGTTACATTAGGCTTGTGTCTGATGTCAAAATATACTGCAATACTGCTCCCAGCTGGAATATTTTTATACCTGATATTTTCGCCTGCCCATAGAAATCTCCTTAAAAGAAACGAGACTTACCTGTCTTTTATTATAGGGTTAATAGTCTTCTCTCCTGTTATTATATGGAATATCCAGCATGACTGGTTCTCCTTTAAGTATCAAATCGGCAAGGGGCTTACAGGAGGGGAAAAGGGGGGGCAGTTCTTTTTCTTTATCGGGAGCCAGTTCGTAATCCTTGGGCCAACACTATTTTTATTCTTTTTATATTCTATATATAGAGGATTTAAAAACTATAGAGACTCAAATAATCTTTACTTAACTGTTCTATCGGCATTTCCATTTTTCTTCTTCTCCTTTGCAAGTCTTAGGTCAAAGTATACGGATGTAAGCTGGAGCGATGTTGCCCTTATAGTCGGCGTAATGTTGATGAGCAAGACATTGCTCGAAGTATGCAGGGGGATGAGCATCAGAAAAAGGTTTTCTATATATTTAATCCTTTTTATGCCCGGATTTTTAATCTCTGCCGTTATCGCAGCCCATGCCATGAAGCCCTTTCCCTTTATTCCACAGCATCTCGATAAGTCCCTTGAAATGTATGGATGGGATGAAATGGGTAAAAAAGTCGAAGATGCGTTTAAGAAATATTTTCCGGATGAAAAAAAGAGATTTGTAATCTCCAAGGAGTATCAGATGGCAGGCGCACTCTCATTTTATACAGCATCGCATCCGGTTCCATATTCCTTTAATAAATCCGAGAGGAATATATGGGTAAAGACGGAAGATTTTGCAAAAGGGTCTGCCCTGATGGTCTGTGCCGAAAAGGACTGCAATGAGACTGTCGGATATGCTGAAAAGATTTTTAATGAAGTTAAAGAGGTTGAACTGTTCGAGATAAAAAGGAGAGGTAAAGTAGTAAGGGTCGTAAAGATATATATTTGCAGAAGAACTATACTGAAAGCAATAAAAAAATAGAGCGTGAAGAGACACAGACCCTAAACATAAATAACCCAATCGTGGTAGTTAAATAAGACTATAAATTCTTTATCGGAAAGACGAATGAGGAGAAGTTGAGGCTGTTGATAAAGATTGTAAAGGCTGTGGTAAGGTAGTTATAGACGCTGTTTGACTTTGCTTTAGAGGCGGTGATATATTAAACACATGGCTACAGTTACTATTGACAGAGAGAAAGTAGAAAAACAGGGTGGAGTTGTAATTTTATCCTTAAAGGAATATCAAGAACTCTGCGAAAGGGCAGTGCCTATTTATTATTTAAAAGGGAAGAAGGCGGAGAAGTTGGACAGGCTGGTTGAAGAAGGATTAAAAGAGTATGAAAGAGGGGAAACAATTGAAGCTGCATCTATAAGAGAAGCTTTAAAGGTATATGATAGAAGACAAAGAAGGCAGAGTAAAAGGCGTTCATTACTCAAAAAAGTTTCTTAAATCATTAAAGAGGCTTCCCGAAAGAATAATCAGCGAGGCTGAAAAGAAAGAAAAGATATTTAAGGAAAATCCATTCAATCCAATCTTAAAAACACATAAACTCTCTGGCAAAGAGAAAGAATGCTGGTCCTTTTGGATAAATTACTCTTATCGTATAAAATTTATCTTCCTTAACGATGAAGATGTTTTGTTTTTAGATATTGGCACTCACGATATTTACAAATAATGTAATGATTTTTTCGGCTTACCGAGATTCTCAATGTTGAGATAAAAGACCTTGGGCGGATGAGGAGAGGTTGAGGCTGCTGGTAAAGAAATTTTTTTATAGATTTTCTGCCCCAACAAACCTCTTTATTGCATCGCATACTGTCTCAATCTCCGCTTTCTCTATCTCTGGAAACATAGGAAGTGAAATAACCTCTCTTGCAGCCAGATAGCTGTTTGGCAGATCGGATCCCTTATAACCCAAATCTTTGTAAGCCTCCTGCGCAGGTATTGTAACAGGGTAATGAACTGCCGAAGATATGCCCTTTTCCGAAAGAAATTTGATGCAGTCATCGCGATTTTTTATTCGAATTGTATAGACATGGTGAATATGTTCTTTATTGTTGCCATTCGGCGCTTTGACCGGAAGCCCTTTTAACATGCCGTTGTATAGTGCTGCATGTTTTCTCCTCATCTCGTTCCATTCATCAATCTTTTTAAGTTTTACCCTTAAGATTGCAGCCTGAATCTCATCCAATCTGCTGTTATAACCAATAACCCGATGTATATATTTTTGTTTGCTGCCGTGAGCCCTTAATATTTTTACTTTTTCTGCAATATCGCCGTCATTCGTTACAACCATACCGCCGTCGCCGTATCCGCCGAGATTTTTTGACGGAAAAAAACTAAAGGCTCCTGCATTACCTATACTGCCGGTTTTCTTATTTTTATATTCCGTGCCGAATGACTGGGCGCAGTCCTCAATAACCTTCAATTTATATTTTCTTGCAATCTCCATAATCCTGTCCATATCAGTCGCACGGCCATAGAGGTGAACGGGGATTATAGCCTTCGTCTTTTCTGTTATCTTCTCTTCGATTTTTGAAGGGTCAATATTGTAAGTATCAATATCTATATCGCTAAAAACCGGTCTTGCGCCGCAGTATGAAACAGCCTCTGCAGTAGCAATAAATGTAAATGGCGTGGTAATAACCTCATCCCCTTCTCCTATACCACAGGCAAGCAGGGACAAGTGCAGGGCATCCGTGCCGGACGCAACCCCTATTGTATATTTAACCCCAATATATTCCGCAGCCTCTTTTTCCAAAGCCGAAACTTCCGGTCCAAGTATAAATTGCCCGCTGTTTAATACTCTCTTAATAGAAATGTCTATATCCTTTTCTATTGATAGATACTGCCTTTTTAAATCAACCAATGGTATCTGCATTAAACCTCCTGCGTAATTAATATTTGACAATTGATAATTGATAATTGATAATTAATTTTACTGCCGGAGTGGTGGAACTGGAAGACGCGCGGGACTCAAAATCCCGTGAGGGCAACCTCGTGAGGGTTCGACCCCCTCCTCCGGCACTGTAAATTTCTAATTATCGAATTATACAGCAAAACCTTTTTTTTGAGCAACTTTTACGGCGGATTATATAACTTCTCCTTTCGCCGCATTTTTTCTTTTATTCTGCTATTAATAATTTCAAATAAATAGAGTAAAAAAATTAGAAAAAATGTTTTGCTGCATCTTTATCGATTCATGGTATATTCCTTCATTCCTGACGAATAACTGACAACCCCGCTTGAATCCACTATAATTCCATCAACCTCTTTCAGCTTTTCAATCAATATCATCCCTTTTTCCTTTCCCATAACGAATACTGTTGTCGAAAGTGCGTCGGCATCAACTGCAAGCGGCGCTATAATAGTTACGCTCTGGATTCCTTCCACAGGCAGACCTGTGGAGGGATTTAATATATGATGGTATCTTTTTCCGTGCGATATAAAAAATTTTCTATAGTCGCCCGAGGTTGCAACAGATATGTTTTTTAAAAGGATGGTATTCATAAGCCTGTCTTCCTCTCTCGGATGAAGGACGCCTATCTTCCACGAGCCGTTTTCGCTCTTGCCGATTGCCTTTATATCGCCGCTGATATTTATAAGCGCATCGTTTATCCCGCACATTTTAATTGCCTCTATACCCTTATCTACCGCATATCCTGCTGCAATTCCTCCCAGATCCAATTTTACGCCTTTTTTAAGAAGGCGGACAGTATTTCCATTTATTTTAATGTTCTTATATCCGATAGTTCTAACTGCATCCTTAAATTTATGCTCCTCGGGAATACTGCCTCCTTTTTCAAAATCATAAAGCTCCTCTGCCCCGCCGACTGTCATATCGAAGGCGCCGTCCGATATTTCGCTGTAATATATGGATTTTTTGAGAACCTCTATGACATCGCTGTCTACTGTCACATCTTCATTTACAGCATTTTTATTTATCCTCGAAATATCACTATCCTCTTTAAAATTGCTCATTAGCCTATCAATCTTTTCCATTGCAGAAAAGGCGGCATTTATAGCCTTTCTGGCAGCGCCTTCATCGGCATGAACTACTATTACCTCTGATGTTGTCCCCATGAGCAGCCTTGTTTCGCCGAATCTTTTTTTTGCGGGCGCTGCATTTATAAATAGCAGAGAGGATAATAGAATGGAAAAAATTTTTATTGTGAATTTCGGTTTAAATTTGTTCAAATGCAGCTCGTTAGAATTATAGAAGGTTAAATAAAATGGTGGAGATACCTTTTAGATTTTTAGACTGCTTATTTTTATGCAATACATACCCTGTTTCTTCCTTCACCCTTAGCCTTGTAGAGGGCATTATCTGCCTTTTCTATAAGGTCGTTCATATTTTCCGCATCCCCCGGAAAAGAGGCAACCCCTATGCTTATCGTTACCTTGCTGCCAAGACCCGTTTCATCGAGGTCAAGCCGGGATTTCTCGACCGCCTCTCTCATTTTTTCGACTGCATTAACCGCTTCGCCTTTTTCCGTCTCGACAAAAACTTTTGCAAACTCCTCGCCGCCGTAACGGGCGACAATATCGCCTTTTCTCGTATGCTCTTTTAAGACGCCTGACACCATTTTTAAGACATGGTCCCCTTTCAGATGTCCGTAAGTATCATTGTATTTTTTAAAATAGTCAATATCCGACATCATCAGGGAGAGGTGATGGTTATATCTTCTTGCCCGCTCGATTTCCTCCTCGAGGCTCTTTACAAAGAACCTGTGATTGTATAGACCGGTAAGCTCATCCGTTATTGCCATCTGCTCTATCCTTTCCATAAGCCTTGCCTTTTCGATAGCCAGGGTGGCGTTTACTGCCATGAGCCTTAAAAATTTTACCTCCCTCGCCGTAAATTTTCGAGGCTTGAAATCATCTATATAAAGTATCCCGCATATCTTATCATTTGCTACTAAAGGTATTGCCATGAGAGCCATGATGCCTTCGGAGAGTATTACAGGATTGTGAAAGGCAGGCTCTTTGCTTATATCGGATATTACTACTGGATTTCTATGATTGATAATATAAAGGGTCATGCCGCTGTCTCTGATCTTCCATCGGGCAACAGTAGAAAATTTAGGGCTGAAGCCCCTAACTGCGGCAAGATACATCTCGTTTTTTTCTTCGTCAATCATTGCAATGCTTCCTGCAGGAGAGCCGGTTTTCTCGAGGGCGCTTTTCAGTATGGCATCGAGGAGTTCATCTATCTTTATGGCGGATAAGAGGAGAACTCCTATCTCGTTTAATGCCTCCTGCTCCATGATATTTCGCCTGAAGTCCTTCTCCTTTTTTTCTCTATCCTTCAGCATGTTCCAGATGAATTTGGCGCTCTCGCCGTCTATCACCTCCCCATTAAATCCGGCCATTCCCCTTATATTCTTCGAAACATCGGGGTTTCCGGTAAGGTTCAGGATTAAAGCAGTTCCGTCTTTTTGGATAATTTTTTTATAATCGGATGCTGTAGGGATCTTGAGTCTCTTTGCCAATTTAATACCAGGGGCATCGGTATCTTTATCAACGACTCCAAGGAGCTTTACTTTCTTGTCTTCGCATAGTATCGGAAGAAGCGAAGCTCCGCCTTTACCTGCGCCGATGATTAAAATATTAGTTCCTCGTTTCATAAAAGGGTTAAAACCGAAACTGAAAGATTAGGGCGATATGTGCTATAGTATATTAGCATGTAAACTATTTTGTCAATCCAAATCCCGATTCGAATCGGAAAAGTTATAATAGCGAGGAAACTTCCCTCTCACTTCCGTTATTTTCGGGGCACCCATCAATGATGGGTCGTGCTCTATTTTTATAATGCTGCGGAATAAAAGAAAAATGCGGCG
>CAYMMR010000121.1:0-8354 GCA_964391545.1 uncultured Nitrospinota bacterium
GATTGAAGAAGCAATTATGAATGCTATAGAACAGGTCAAAAAAAGACCGCATCATGAACAGAACCCTCACCCTCCCCTCTCCCCTGAGGGGAGAGGATTAAGGTGAGGGGGGATTTATAATCTTATTGCTATTTTTTAATAAGGGCATTATCATAAAAAAAAATGGATGCAGGTAATATCCTTAATATTAACCAAAAAAAGCTAATAGATTTAGCCTTAAACTATAATATAGAACTTATGCTGGTCTTCGGTTCTTATGCAAAGAGAAATGTGCATAAAAGAAGTGACCTTGATATTGGCATATTTTCGCAGGAAAAGATAACCCCATACGATTTATGGGAATTACAAACAAAACTGATGGAGCTTTTCGGGAGGGATGATATAGATGTGGTAATCCTTACTGACACCTCGCCTGTCCTGCTGTTCAATATCTTAAAACATCATACTCCCATGTATATAAGCGATAATAACCTGCTGAACCAATTTAAAATCATGGCTATGAAAAGATACTGGCACTATCTAACCCACTTCAAAAAGTTTGCAGATAATTTAGAAAGAAAAAGGTTGAAAAAACTGGGTATTGTCTAATCCGAGATTACTCATTATAGAACGGCAATATGGAAGACAAAGAAATACTTCAAAACAGGCTTTCGTTACTCCTCGGCTATCTGGAGGAATTTCAGGAATTTATTAATATAAAATATGATGATTATTTACAGTCAAATAAAAACAGAAGGACAGTAGAAAGATTGATAGAGCTTATCGTTGAGTGTGCAAGCGATATTGCCGGTAATATCCTGAATAATTACAATGTCATTCCAGAATCCTACTACCAGAGTTTCTCATTACTCGGAGAAAAGGGTATTTTTGATAAACAATTTTCAAAAGAGCTTGCTAAATTCGGAGGTTTAAGAAACAGGATTATCCATGAGTATGGCTCATACAAGGATGAAATTGTCTTTTCACAGATTAAACCCTGCTTTGAAGCATTTAAGCAGTTCTATCAGGAAATTAATCGTTATATAAAACAAGGTAAGATGTAAAATGCTATAGAACAGGTCAAAAAAAGACCGCATCATCGAAGAAGATAGAATAAGAAAGGAGGTGATATAAAATGGCAGTAATACAGTGGACGGATAATCTTGCCACCAATGTAACTCAGTTCGATGAACAGCATAAAAAGCTTATAAAGATGATCAATGACTTACATGATGCAATGTCATCGGGAAAAGGCAAAGAAGCTGCAGGCAAGGTTCTTGTTGATCTGGTAAATTATTGCGGTACTCATTTTTCGGCAGAAGAAAAACTTATGACAACCCATAATTATCCCGAGTATGCAGAGCACAAAAAGCTGCATGATGACCTGACCAGGCAGGCGCTCGAGCTTAAAAAGGGATATGAGCAGGGTAAGCCCGTTATTACCATAGAGCTTCTGACATTTTTGAGAAATTGGCTTACGAATCATATTACCGGCACGGATAAGAAATACAGCGCCTTTTTTAAGAGTAAGGGTGTTGCATAAAAAGAAAGTAGGACACAGATTTACACAGAAAAAACAGGATTTAAGGTCTTTAAAACCTGTGTGTATCTGTGTTTATCCGTGTCCTATTAGGTTTTTGCTCAAATATTTTCGAGTAATGTTCTTCTATCTCTCTCGTGTGCCTTTCTATAGTAAACATCTCCTCTACTCTTTTCCTTCCTGCAATTCCCATTCTTTCCCTTAAACCCTTTTCATTTATAAGTTTGACAACAGCAGAGGCTGTTGTTTGAGAATCTTTTTCCGGAACTAATATGCCCGTTTTTCCGTCCGAAATAATCTCGGGAATGCCTCCGCTATTTGCGGCAACAACGGGTTTTTCAAGAGCCATTGCCTCTATTAAGACCCTTCCAAACCCCTCTCCCGTAGATGCCAGAACAAATATATCCATAGAGGCTATTACATTCTTTATATCCTGCCTGTATCCTGTAAATATAACTTTATTCTCGATACCCAAATCCTTAACCAAGCCTTTTAACTTCCTCTCATAAGCATTATCCCCTACCCTATCTCCAACTATCAAAAACCTCACATTGCCAACCTGTTCGATAATAAATTTAGCAGCCTCTATAAAAATCTCGAGCCCTTTCATATGAATAAATTGACTTATTGTTCCAATAACAATATCATCCGATGTTATAGAAAATTCACTTTTTATACTGTCTCCACTCACTTTATCGGGATTAAAATCGTTTATATCTACCCCGTTGTATACGATGCTAATTTTTTCTCTATTTTTAAGATAGATAAACCTGTTCTTTACAGAATTCGATATAACTATTATTTTACCGGCTAACATTGCAAGAAATCTATCGAGCAGCCTGTCTTTTTCGACTATCCGGACATGCCATATTACAGGTATACCCTTCAATCTGCCTGCAATACCGCCGTATATCATACATCTCGATCCGTTGGCATGGATTAGGTCAATTTTATAATTATTTATAACTCCTATGATGCTCCTTATGCCGTTTATGAGCGATACTATATTAAAATACCTCAATTGCCTCATGGGAACAATACACACATCTATTCCTATCTTTCTTATTTTTAAACTCATTCCCCCTTCGCCGGGACAGATTGCAATAGGATTATATAGATTTCTATCTAATTTATTCAAAAGGTTAAGAAGGCTTATCTCACCGCCTCCTTTAATATCGGGGGTATTGATTAGGTAGAGGATATTTTTTTTCAAGGAAATTATAAAAGCTATTGAACGCTGATGAACGCGGAAAAAGAAGATTTACGCTGATATACAAGAAGCAAGAAACAAGAAGTTAGAAGCAGGATTTTCTCTGACATCTTGATAATCTGCGTTAATCCGTAGTTTCTGCGTTTATCTGCGTTCTATTATCAGGTCTTTGTTCTTCTTCTATGGGGTTTCCACCTTCTTCTTCGCCTTTTCCATTAATTCTTTAGCCAGCTTATGGTCAGGTTTTATTTTTAATGTCTCCTCCATCTCCTTTATCACTAAACTCCACTTTTTTTGCATCCAATATATGCCGCCCAGATTATAATGGGCATTTGCAAAATCCTGTTTATGTTTTATTGCTTCCTGATACTCCAATATTGCCTCCTCAAATTTATTCGATTCATCGTATATAAGGGCAAGACTGAAATGCGCCTCCGAAAAATCCGACTTTACTCTAATCGCCTCTTTAAATTCCTTTATGGCATCTTCGAACTTCTTGGCCTTTTTATATATCAATCCCAGATTATAATGGGCATTGTAAAAATCAGGACAGAGGGATATTGCCTTTTTATAATGGGACGCCTCGGTTTCGGAAAAATCGCTCAAATTTACTCCTTTGTTATACCATTCCTTTGCCTGTTCGCAGTCAACTATAGGCGTCGGGGGAGGCTGTGGAGCGGCTGCTTGCTCGGCCTTAACAGGTTGAACAGCCTCAACCGTTTTTGGAGGCTCTATAAACGGAAACGCCCCCATATCCTCACCGTTCTCACCTGCCTTTATGCAGGCTGAATTTGGTTTTAAGCGGTAATCTCCGCCGGCATAATCTGCAAACATAGGGTTTATCGATATGTCAAACTGCGGTTTGGATACTCCGGTGTAATCATTTTTATTTCCCCAGACATTATTGTATGAAACGGTTATATCCTGCGCCTTTTCGACATTTATTCCTATCTCATTACTAAAAATAATATTATTTTTAATTGAACCTTGCTGAAAATTGTATATCCACATCCCTGCCTTTTCGTTTCCGACGATGCTGTTATTAATTATAGCCACTTGCGCATTCTTTATGCCGATTCCATTGACGGAGTTATTTGCTATTACATTGTTTTTTATATCCCCTTTTGAAACCTCTCTTACTAATATACCCCCTGCCTTATTCTCCTTTATTTCATTAGATGAGATAATTGTCTCTGAGTTATCCTTTATATCGATGCCGTAAAATTTGTTGCCTATAATCTGGTTCCCTTCGATTCTCCCCTTTGAGCCTTTGTATATAAATACTCCGCTGCCCATGTTTCCTTTTATTATATTCTTCCCGACGATTAAATCCGAGCCTTCTCTTGCCTCGATTCCCGATAGATTCGAGCCGAAAACAGCGCAATTTGAAACCGTAATCTTCGATGAGACGAGAAAGAGCAATGACCGTTTATCCGAACCCTTGTAGGATATAGTAAAGCCTTCGACTCTAAGAGACTCAACCCCCTTGCCGTAAATAACGGCGCCCTCTCCCGTATATTCTATTCTCGTATTTTCATAACCCTCCCCTTTAAGCGAGACACCGCTCTTTAGAATTATATTTTCATTATAAACCCCTGCCTTTACCTTAATATCATCGCCCGATTGCGCTGAATTAACGGCGTCCTGAATTTTTTTAAAATCCGCGCCGCCGCCGCCGTCAACAGTAATATCCTTTGCATATCCGATGTTTACTATAGTTAAAGAAATAATAAAACCATAAAAAAGAAAGCTTAATAGATTAAAGGGGCTGCAGGAAACTTTTTCCGAACGACTTTTTATTTTTCCTTTTGCTCCATAATTTAATACTCTAAAAGATAGGACAAAAGGGAAAATAACGGAAGTGAAGAAAAAGTTTCCTGCAGCCCTATTAGAATTATTACAAATCTTTCTCATATCAATTTATCCTCCAAAGTTTTTTCAGTATAGCTGTCTATTTCTAACACCCTGTCGAGCGTATCCATTTTCTTTTTCCTCTCCTCTGCCATTTCTTCATCCAATTTCTGTTTCATCTCTACCCTCTTAGTCTCGATTTCGAAATTCAGCCATTCCTTCCCCTTTTCAAGTTCCTGTTCGTAACGGTTTTTTATAGCATTATTCCTTTTTCTCTCTTCGTCCTCCAACTCGGTTTCCATAGTTCTCATCCGCCTTGCCTTTTCTTCTGCAATCTCCATCTCTAAATTCTTAACGAGTTCTATCTTCACATTATCCAGTTCGATCTCCATATACCTTTTTCTCTTGCTGAGTTCATCGTCCAGCACCGAAACAAGCCCCTTTAATCTCTTTTCCCTCTCTTCCCTAAGCTCATTTTCGAACTCTCTAAATCTTTTTTCCTTATATTCATTTATTTCGGATTGGAGTCTTCTTAATGCCTCCTCCCTTTCTCTCCTCATGTCATCCTTTATTTCAGCCTCTGCCCTTTTCCTCTTTTCCGATATTTCCGTTTCCAGCCTCTTTTTTCTATCCATTTCTTCCGCTATAAGCTTCACATTAATTGTCTCTTTTAGCCTTATCTCATCGTCTTTTATCCTTGAATTCATATTTTCCAATTCTTTCGATAAGAGGTTCTCCACCTCTTTTTGAATCATAGAAACCCTCTTTTCCCTGTCCTTTTCTATCTCCTCTTCTATATGTCTTACCCTGTCTTGTCTCTCTGCCTCCAATTTTTCTGCCAAATTCGTTTCCAGGGTCTTTCTGTTATCTTCCATCTCCTTTTGCATTAATTCAATCTTCAGCCTTCTCTCCTCCGTTATGATGCCATCTAAAACCTCCCTTCTCCGTTTTTCTTCTTCCGTTATCCTCTCTTTTAAAAGCTCCATCATCCTATTTTCTTCGGCGGATAATCTTAGCTTTATATCCTCCATAACCTCCTTTTCCGCATTTTCCATCTTCTGCTGAAAAGACATCAATCTCAGGGATTTCTCCTTTTCTATCTCCTCATTGATATTTTCAAGTCTTCTCTTTCTCTCGCCTTCGATCTCTTCCTCCATAATCGTCCTTTTGGCAGACATCTCCTCCGGGAGAGAATTTTCTATTTCTTCCTTTTCCATTTTTATCTTTTCGTTAAATTCGGACATGATTCTTTCTTTCTCTGCATCCATTTCCAATTCAAACCCTTTCAGTCTTTCGCCCCTCTCGATGCCGAGCATATCCTCTATCTCTTTTCTCCCTTTTGCCTGTTCAAGCTCCATCTCTGCCAAAAATTTCTCCTTTTTCCCATTCAACTCTATTTCAAGACGACTCTCTAAAGCCTCTTTTATATTTTTTTCCTCTTCCGCCAATCCCGCCTTTAATGTTTCTCTCGATTCCGTTTCATATTTTCCGATTTCGGCATCGATGTCTTTAAATCGTCTTTTTCTCTCATCTTCCGCTTCTATTTCCATAGCCGCACGTTTAGCTGCAATGCCTTCTATAAGCTCCCTTTCTCTTTTCTCCTTTTCTTCCTTTAATTCCGACAATAGCTTCTCTTTTAGATTATCGAATTCCGATTCAAGCTGCCTTTTTTCGTTTTCATATATCTTTATTCTTTCCTCTAAATCCTTCTCCATCACTGCTTCCTCATCCTGTATTTTTGCATTAACCTCGTCCATCATTTTATTTTTCATCAGGGCAAGTTCATCTTCTAAAAGTTTAATGCCCTTTGCCCTTTCAGCTTCTATCTGTAATTCGATATCCTTCCGTATTGTTTCGAGTCTGCTTTTCCTTTCATCCTCGAGTATTTTGACGATTTCATCCCTCTTTGTTTTCTCATATTCGGTTAATCGTATCTTCAATGCCTCTATTTCCTTAGATTCTACGGACTTGAGCCTGTTTTCCAAATCCGAAAGTCCTGGCATGGATAATGCAATTTCGCCGTCTCCTTTATCGGATTTACCCTCCAGCAAATTCATTAATCTTACCGATATATCGTGAATAAGGGATGCCGATTTACTGCGAGGAAAGGAGAGGATAAATGGCTTCATATCGTCCAGCGAGTTTCTCACATCCTCGCTCTCCATAAGACAGCCAAAATACTTCATCTCGATGCCAAGATTCTTTCTTGCAAGGGATACCATATCGTTTCCAACATTTATCTCGCCCTCGTTGTTCACCATATTCAATATAAGCAGAGGCTGAAACTTTCTAATCGTTCTGTCGAAAAGAGATAAAACCCTTTTATCGATTCCCTCTATAGCATTCCTTATTTCGTTTATCGTTTTTATATGCTCGCTATTCAGAGGGTCTCTCGCAACGGCGATTAACTCCATTATTTTTTTGTCATCGGCGAAGACCTGTCCGATGTTTCTGAAAATTATATTCCTGATGTAACTGAAGGTATTGGTAACGGCGGTAACTTCGGGTGTGCTGATTAATATGCTTAAATCCGCAAAGGTAAAAAAATCTATAGTATCGAAATTTATAGAAGGTCCGAGGTCGAGTATCGCATAATCCGAATTAAGGCTGCGAATATTATTTAACAGATTTTTTTTAAGCGCAGAAGGCATATTTGCCGATATGAGAGAATCTCCTGCGCTGCTGATAAGCTTAAGATTTTCGACATTAGTATCTATAGCAGCTTCTATGAGATTTCTTTTTTTCCGGGAGATAAAATCATTTAATGTAACCTGCGGAGATTTTATTCCAAGGAGGACATGCTGGTTGGAAATTCCGAAGCTGGCATCGATAAGAATAACTTCCCTTTTAGATAAGGATAGCGACACGGATAGATTCGCGCTGATGATGCTTTTCCCGACGCCACCTTTACCGCTGCTTATAGCAATTATTTTCATATCATCTCTTCATATAACCAAAATGGCTTTTGGGAACCTGAACTATGATACTAACCCTCCTGTTCACAGAATCGGAAGGAAACGCAGGCTTGGCAAGCATTGTCGAGCCGTAAGCCTTAATGCCGATAACCTCCGCAGTTCTTGTCTCCTCTATTATCCTCCTCACTGCATTCGCCCTGTCCATCGATAATTCCCAGTTTGTATAATCCGTTCGTCCTGTGGATGAGGCATCCGTATGCCCTTCGATAATCATTGGATAAGGCAATACTCCCATCTTCTTTAAAGAATCTCTAAGCCTAATTTCAGCCTCTTTGGTAATTTTAGCGCTTCCAGACTCAAAAAACGACATCTGATTTGTATCTGCCATCTCGATCTTGACCCCTTCCTCGATAGAATCGAGCCTCATATTATTTAATACATTTCTGAACTCCTGAACGGCTATAACAATATCCATTTTCTCGGAGTTTTTCTCCTTCGCAACTTTTTCAACCGATTCCTCCCCCTTTGCAATAACCATCGCGCGAACCTTAGCGCGCCTTATCTTCTCTTCCGTATATTTTCCCGGGTCTTTAAAATAATCGGCAACGGCGGTTTTTACCTGATTACTCTGCGAGGTAAGCCACAGCACGATAAAAAGCGCCATCAGGGCGGTTACAAAATCTGCATACGCCACCTTCCATGCGCCGCCGTGCCCGCCTTTGTGTTTATCCTTTTTAAAGACATATTTAATGATTTCCTTTTCTTTATTCATAGAAATTATAAAAATTTACCACAGAGGCACGAAGACACAGAGAAAAGATAAATAAATGGGACACAGATTTACACAGATAAAACACAG
>CAYMMR010000122.1:0-8345 GCA_964391545.1 uncultured Nitrospinota bacterium
AAAGGGTGATTCTTCCTTTAGAGCCTACCCCTGTTGGAATCTCTGCATAGAGGGCATTGACCAGTTCCTTGGTTTTATCCTTTATGTCTTTTAATTTTAGATTGCTCCTGACAAGACGCACGCCGCAGTTTATGTCGTAACCTGTCCCGCCAGGAGATACCACGCCGTCTTTTATATCTGTGGCTACCACTCCGCCGATTGCAAGCCCGTAGCCAAAGTGCATATCGGGCATGGCAAATGATGCCTTCACAATACCGGGCAGAAAAGCGCCGTTTGCCACCTGCTCGACAGACTGGTCTGCCTGTATTGCCTTTAATAAAGTTTCATCGGTATAAATAATGCCCGGCACCTTCATGCCTTCTTTGTAGCTTACAGGTATCTCCCACCTGTAATCGTCAATCTTTTTTAACGGTATTGTCATGGTTTTAATTTACTCCCAATATCATCTTTTGTCAAACGAACATGGTTGCATGGTATAATAATTTTATGGAATCTTCTAAAGGTTTTGCAGAAGTGGTTTTTGGTGTTCCTATTAACAGGGTATTTTTATACAAGGTGCCTGATAAACTGAAATCCCTGTGTAAAATAGGGGTAAGGGTCTTTGCGCCTTTCGGCAGGAGAAACCTGATTGGGTATATAGTAGGACTTCAGGATAAAGCCGATATAGAGACAAAAGATATTATAGAGATACTCGATGCCGGGCCTGTGATTAGCGAAGAGATGTTTAAATTTACCCGATGGATTGCCGATTATTATTTTTGCAGCTGGGGCGAAGTTATCGAGTCTGCAATGCCGGCATGGGTTGATGTGAAGATAGTGAATAAAAGGGAAATAAGGAGGGTAAAAGAAAGGGGCAAGGGGCAAGGGGCAAGGGGCAAGGGGCAAGACTTGCAGCTTGCAGCTTGCAACTTGCATCTTACAACTCATCAGGAAAATGCCCTTAAAAAGATTTGCGAAAGAATCGAAAAAAAACAGCATCATGTATTTCTCCTTCACGGGGTAACAGGGAGCGGCAAGACGGAGGTATATATAAGGTCGGCGGCAGAGGCATTAAAAAATGGCAGGAAGGTTATTGTCATGGTTCCTGAAATAACCCTTACCATTCAGCTCTTTCAGAGGTTTCTTAAAATTTTCGGCGATAAAATAGCCATACTGCACAGTGGTCTTACCGACAGGGAGAGATACAATGAGTGGATGAGGATTAAAAATGGAGAGGCTGATATTGCCATAGGCGCAAGATCGGATGTATTCGCGCCTTTTGAAAATATAGGGCTTATCATCGTGGATGAGGAGCATGATACTGCCTACAAGCAGGATAATAGTCCAAGATATAATGGAAGGGATATAGCAGTAGTCAGGGGGAAGTTATCCGATGCAGTAGTTATTCTCGGCTCTGCCACTCCTTCGATGGAATCCTTTTATAATTGCCGGATTGGAAAATACGAATACCTCTCCCTTCCCGAAAGGATAGATAAAAGGAGTATGCCTTCTATAGAGGTTGTGGATATAAAGGGTAAGGGGGTTAGTATTGTATCCGAGAGGCTTAAAGATGAGATAGGCAAAAGGATGAAAAAAAAGGAGCAGACCCTTCTCTTTCTCAACCGCCGCGGAACGGCGCGGTATATTCAATGTTCGGACTGCGGGTTTGTCTGGAAATGCAGAAATTGCAGCGTTTCTCTTACATACCATAAAAAAAGAAATCTCGGCATCTGCCACTATTGCTGGTATTCCGCAGCAGTTTCCGATACCTGTCCCGAATGCAAAGGTTATATAATGGATTTTAAAGGCAGAGGGACACAGAGGCTCGAAGATGAGGTAAAGTCATTTTTTTCCGACTCCAGAATAGAAAGGATGGACAGGGATACGGTAAATAGGAAAGGTGAGGCAGAAAGGATACTAAAAGGAGTGGAGGGCGGAGATGTGGATATTCTTATCGGGACGCAGATGGTGGCAAAGGGACATGATTATCACGGGATTACGCTTGTTGGCATCATTTCTGCCGACGATTCCTTGAACATCCCGGATTTCAGGGCATCGGAGAGGACATTTCAGTTGATTACACAGGTGGCAGGCAGGGCAGGGAGGGGGGATATAAAGGGCGATGTTATACTGCAGACATATAATCCCGACCATTATGCTATAGGATGCGCAAAGGCGCATGATTTCGAAGGGTTTTACGCTCAGGAGGGAAAATTTCGCGAGGCTCTCTGTTATCCTCCTTACTCAAAGATGGTATCATTTAAAATCGAGGGGAGGGACGAAAAAAAGACAGAGGTCTTTGGTTATGAGCTCGGAAAGATGCTCGATGTTATAGCGGCTGAACAAGGGGATGTTGAGAAGCTTGGCCCCTCGAAGGCGATTATCTATAAAATAAAAAACAGATACAGATGGCATATTATTTTAAAGGGCAAAAAGGTGAGCAGTCTTAAAAGGGTAATCTCTGTTGTTGTTGAGAAAGTAAACTCTGCCGCAATGTTAAAGGGCGGCATTAAGATGGATATAGATGTGGATCCGGTTCATCTGATATAGGTAAAGAAATTGAAGATTGACGATTGAAAAAGAAGGGTTCAAGGGGTCGAGGGGATTTTCACTTGAACCCTCGAACCCTCGAACCCTCGACCCCTTTTTCTTATGAAATACGATACAATCCTTTTGACAGGGGATAAGAAGGCGAGCAGAAGCGTGTTTGGCATGAATAAATCGCTTATCGAATTGAACGGCATCCCTCTTTTTATGCATGTCCTGTCGGCGCTTCAGGATATAGATGAAGTAGGCAGCATATATATCGTAGGACCTAAACTTAAAATCGAGGAGCTTCTTAAAAAACATTCAACCCCCCTCTTATTCCCCCCTTTAGAAAAGGGGGGAGAGGGGGGTTATAAAAAAAATATCGTAGTAGTAGAGCAGAAGTCCAATCTCTACGAAAATGTCTGGTATACCTTTCTTTCTACGATTAAAAATTATAAGGATGGAGATGAGCTTAATGTCCCGGCATTAATGGATAAACCTGTAATTGTGGCAGCCGGCGATATGCCTTTGATAACATCCCTTGAAATTAAAGAGTTTCTATCCAAATGCGATATGGAGAATTATGATTATTGTCTCGGAATGATTCCGGAGCATATCCTGAAAAATTATTATCCGTCTAACGAAAAGCCCGGCATAAAACTCGCCTATCTTCATTTAAGAGAGACCAGATACAGGATAAGCAACCTGCATCTCATAAAACCGTTCAGGATATTAAATAGGGAGTATATAGAAAAGATGTATGAATACCGCTATCAAAAGGATATAAGAAATGTTGCCTTGCTTACGATTGAATTGATACGGAAACATGCAGGTTTTAAAACACTATTATTTTACGGCATGGCTGAAATGGCGATTTTTATGTCCAAAATTCATCTGGATATTCCCGGCAGCTTTTTTAAATGGTTTGTTCCGCTAAGGTCGGCTGAAAGGGTTGTATCGAATGTCCTGAAGACCCGGTTAAGATTGGTAGAGACATCCTTTGGCGGGGCCGCGCTGGATGTGGATAATGAAAACGACTTCGATACCATAAAGATTATGTATAAAGAATGGATGGAGTATCAGAAAAGATTGGTTAAGGTGGTCCATGAATATTAAATTGAATTTACTGCAAAAACCTTTTTTTTCGCTTCCGTTAATTTTTCTTTTGTTCTATTTATTATATTTACACTATGGTTCAAAAGAAAACTTAAAAAGTCGCTCAAAAAAAGTTTTTGCAGTATTATCAAAATCCTTAGTAACAGTATTTTCTGCTTTAGTATGGATTTTATTTTTTGCCGACAGCGCCTTTGCGTGGGGTGCGGGGCTTCATATAAAAGAAGGGATGTTCGTCCTCGATAACCTTAAATTGATATTGCCGTCTATAGCGGAATTGCTTAGGGCATTCCCTTACGATTATCTCTACGGCTGTATAAGCGCAGATATATTCATCGGCAAAGGACACAAGAAGAGGGATGACCACTGCCACAATTGGTCTATAGGGCTGAAGATGCTGAAGCTTGCAGACAGCGACGAGACCCTCGCCTTTTCCTACGGCTATCTCTCCCATCTTGCTGCGGATGTAATAGCACACAATTTCTATATCCCAAATCAATTGTATCTTACATCCTCTACCAAGAGAATCGGTCATATATATTGGGAGTTCCGCTCAGACGAATACATCGAGAAAAAATACTGGAAGATCGCAAAGACCGTGATAAACAGGCATAACCATCATAACGATGAATTTATGCAGGATATAATTAAAAGGAAACTAATTTCCTTTCATACAAAAAAAAGGCTCTATTCCCATTCCATTCATGTAAACGATATTACACTCTGGCAAAAGGCTGTAGCGGTTGTATCGAAGAACTCCAGATGGGATGTGGAAAAAAAATATGTAGATTTTTTAAACAAGCTCTCTCTGAATATGATAATGAACCTTTTAAAAAATCCCCACTCCTCCCTCTGCTTTAAATATGACCCTGTAGGAACCGATAACCTCATATCATCGAAGCGAATGCGGCGGATAAATATAGTGCTGAACGGAAGATACCCTGTAGAGAAGATATTTAATATACCGGAAGATATATTGAAGCTGTCTTTTTAAGGTTTATAGTGGATGGCGCCGAAGAGGTAATAAACGATGATATGCAGAAACATTATAAGGAACATCACTATAGCCAGAGGAATATGGAACACATGCCAGTAATGGAGAAGCCTGTGGGATGCGGCCAAGAAATTTCTCTGCCGTATAAGCGCCGCCTTTTTCTTTAGAAGAGAGACGATTTCTCTTCTTGTTTTGCCTGTCAGACGATAGCGGGTCTTAATGATTTTCTTTAGGTAGGCTATTTTATAAAGATTTGCAATATCCGTTCTTATCATAAAAATGAGCGAGCCGATTATATCGAGAGATTTTGCCTTTTCATCCGCAGTGCTTATCGTTTTGAATAAAACAGCGATATTGACATCTTCGAGGTATTTATTCAGCTCGCTGTCGAGGGATCCCACCATATTGTCTATCTCATTGGTTTCGAGCTCCGCTCCCGACAGGTTTCTTGGAATCTGGACATAGATATATCTTCCCAGTATTCCGAAAATCATGGTTACTATCATGCACCAGAAGCTCGTTGCTATTATCCCCCCGAATTTAAAGGTTGTATGAAATGTTACGAGGATGGGTCCCATGATGCCCAGAGACATGTGGAATGACAGCCAGTGTCGCAGAGAGCCCAATGATTCAAAGAGGGTAATCCTTTTTCTTAGGCTGTAAATCATCATAATAACCATCATCGAAGAGCCGATCCACCCCACAGGATGCCAGATGCCCTTGCTCGGCTCGTATATTACCGGATATTTTTTTATATAGCCGTATTGGTGAAATAAACTTAATATACTGTCTTCGGGGGAGTATTTCTGCATGAAGCTTTCGTAGACGGCAATGCAGGCGGTGATAATTACTATTATCACAAGAGTCCATTCAAAGAGGTTGTTTTTATTATTTTCTTTTTTCATAATGAAATATTATAAATGGGAGAACATTAAAAACAAATTAAAGGTTTTAAATGTAAATTATAAAATCCCCCTCACCTTAATCCTCTCCCCTCGGGGGAGAGGGGAGGGCGAGGGGTTTGCTCTTTAAGATACTTATCGAAGAACTCGATGAGCCTTTTTTCATACTCTCCGCCTGCAGATGATAGTGTTCCTCCATGCGCCGCTCCTTTGATGAGCCATAAAAATTTAGGCTCTTTAGCTTTTTTAAACAACTCTTCTGCATCCGATGCAGGCATCTGGGCATCCCCCTCTCCGCCGATTATGAATAATGGAGTCGGCGGGAGTTTTTCCGTAAAATTTATGGGAGACACCTTCTCGATGTCCGTTCTAAACATAATTTCGTATATCCATACCGCCGTATACAAAAACGGATGCTTTGGAAGGAATGAAGAGCTTAATAACCTCTCCCCTTGAACTTTCAGAGATGTGAAACTGCTGTCCGAGACGACTGCCTTAATATCCTTTGCTTCCGATGCAGTGAGTATTGCTACTGCCGCCCCAAGGGAAAAACCGTAGACGCCGATTTTATCTTCATCCGCATCCGGACGGGATTTTACATATTCCACTGCGCTCTTTAAGTCCATCTGCTCAAAGAGTCCGAGCGACGAGATTTTTCCTTCGCTGTCGCCGTGTCCTCTAAAATCAAAGAGGAGGGTATGGTAACCCGCTGCCGATAATTTCGAGGCAAGCTCCGTAAAATCGGATTTATTAGCTCCAAGACCGTGGCATATAATTATGACCGGGGACAACCCCCTAAATCCCCCTTTGTTAAGGGGGACTGAGAGAGTTGCCCCTTTTACAAACCAGCCTTTTAATTTAATCTTATCTGGTGCGATAAACTCCGCATTCTCGAAATCGAGTCCGTAATCCGACGGCGGTATGTTCGGGGGATACCTCGGCGGATGGGTATTTGTGTAAACAAGGATGAAACTGAGGACAAAGACGATCATGGAGAGATAAAATATTGCCTTTAGAATTATGCCCATATTTTCAAAGTATAGCACATTTGACAAGTATAATATCTAATGCTAATATAGGCTAAATTCTGGTCAACATAAAGGAGGGTTTGTCAATGAAGACTTTATCATTATCAGAGGCAAAAATGAGGTTAAGCGGACTTGTAAATAGGGTAAATACTACGGATGAGGAGATAGTGATTACAAAAAACGGTCGTCCTGCTGCAGTTTTGGTGAGTCCCGACGAGTTTGAGAGTTGGAGGGAGACGGTTAAAATTCGTTCCGATCGGGCGCTGATGAAAGAAATAAAAAAAGGGCTTGCTGCGCTAAAAAAGAAGGGCGCCAGAATATATACTCTCGAAGAGTTGTTCGCCTAACCCGTTATCAGGCGCTCCTTTATTTATGTATAAGCTCAAAGTTCCGCATGAGATAACGGAGTTTATCGGGAATATGCACCCGCATCTAAAAAAAAAGGTCGGGGCTTCCATGCAGGTTATAATATCCGAGCCATATTCCGGAAAGGCTTTAAAAGATGAACTCGAAGGATTATGGAGTTTCAGGGTGGGACGATTCAGGATAATTTACGGGATTGCTGCTGCTAATAAGCAAATCGAAATAGTTGCAGTTGGTCCGCGCAATTTGATATACGAGGAGATTTTAAGATTAGTTCGCAAGAGTTAAGGGAGAGAAAACATGGAGCAGAATTACAACTTTAAAGAGATAGAATCTAAATGGCAGAAGAAGTGGGAAGATGAAGGGGCTTTCCGGGTAGAAGAAGATCTATCGAAAAAGAAATATTATCTCCTCGAGATGTTTCCATATCCATCGGGAAAAATCCACATGGGGCATGTGAGGAATTATACAATCGGAGATGTCATTGCACGATTCAAAAAGATGCAGGGTTACGGCGTCCTCCACCCGATGGGATGGGATGCCTTCGGGCTTCCCGCAGAAAATGCGGCGATAAAACATAAGCTGCATCCTGCAAAGTGGACAAAAGATAACATCGTCAACATGAGAAGCCAGTTGAAGATGCTTGGATTCAGCTATGACTGGCAAAGGGAGATTGCTACCTGCCATCCGAAATATTACAAATGGAGCCAGTGGATATTTTTAAAGATGTTCGAGAAGGGGCTTGCCTACAGGAAAAAAGGGCTTGTCAATTGGTGCGAATCCTGCCAGACCGTGCTCGCAAACGAACAGGTAGAGGAAGGTTTGTGCTGGAGATGCGACTCTGCGGTCGTCCAGAAAGAATTGGAGGGCTGGCTATTGAAGATTACGGATTATGCAGAAGCTCTCCTCTCCGATTGCGAAAAATTGGCGGAGGGCTGGCCCGAGCGTGTTTTAACCATGCAGAAGAACTGGATAGGGAAGAGCTACGGCGCAGAGGTGGATTTTCGAGTAGAGGGTTTGGATAAAATCATAAAAATATTTACGACAAGAGCCGATACGCTTTTCGGCGCTACCTTTATGTGCATGTCGCCTGAGCATCAATTTGTATCCGAGTTAGTGAAAGGGACAGGGCAAGAGCATGTTGTAAATGAATTTATAAAAGAGGTTGGCAGGGAAGATAAAAAGACGAGGGGTGCGGAGGGGACTGAGAAAAAAGGCATATTTACTGGCAGGTATGCAATCAATCCTATGAATGGAGAAAAGATACCGGTATGGCTTTCAAACTTTGTTCTGATAGAGTATGGGACAGGGGCAATTATGTCCGTTCCTGCCCATGACCAGAGGGATTTTGAGTTTGCAAAGAAATATAATCTGCCCATAAGAATAGTAATAATTCCTTCTTTAGAACAGGGTCATGGGTCATGGGTCATGGGTCAA
>CAYMMR010000123.1:0-8289 GCA_964391545.1 uncultured Nitrospinota bacterium
TGCTTCGCTGTCGCTCGCAATGACAAACTATTGATGCGTTATCTATACAAGGCTAATAATAGGAGAGGAGATTTTAAAAATGGAAGTAAAGGGCAAAAAAATTGGCGTTCTTATGGGCGGTATGTCTTCCGAGAGGGAAATATCCCTTAAGACAGGGACGCATATATACAATACCTTGAAAGAGTCCGGTTATAATGCAGTATCCATCGATGTAGGCAGAGATATTGCCAAGAGATTGGAAGAAGAGAAGATAGATGTGGCATTCATTGCCCTCCACGGCAAATATGGAGAAGACGGAACGGTGCAGGGACTGCTCGAGCTTATGGGGATTCCTTATACTGGTTCGGGCGTGTTAGGGAGCGCGCTGTCAATGGATAAGGCTGTCTCGAAGGAGATTTTTGAACGGCACCAAATCTCGACCCCTGTCTATGAGGTTATTACAAAAAGGGATTATGAGGCAGGATATACCGTTATGCTCGACCTGCCCGTTGTAGTTAAACCGGTTTCCGGCGGCTCTACTATCGCCGTTACTATAGTCAACAGGGCGGATGAACTGGATGCGGCGATACAGGCTGCATTTAAGCACGATAACAGCGTGTTGATAGAAAAATTTGTAGACGGGATGCTTCTGACAGCAGGAGTGCTTGGAGATACGGCACTGCCTGTAGTCGAGATTTGTCCTAAAAAAGGTTTTTACGATTATGAATCCAAGTATACTGCGGGCATGACCGAGTATTTCGTGCCTGCGAGAATCGGCAAAAAAAAACTCGAAGAGTGCCAGAGAATAGCCCTTAAATGCCACAGGGTCATAAGATGCAAAGGTGTTACGAGAACGGATATGATAATGGATACTGCTCAAAATATTTTTGTGCTTGAGATAAACACAATACCAGGAATGACCGAGACCTCCCTGATTCCGATTGCGGCAAAGGGGATTGGTATAGGATTTAAAGAGTTGGTGCTGAAGATACTGGAGGAGGCAGTAAAAGAAGGCTAAGAGGCGAAAAGGCTAATAGGCAAAAAGGTTTAACCTCTTAACCTTTTCACCTTTTTACCTCTTTACCTTTTTTGTATTATGAGAACTTCGACTGCGATTAAAATCAGGACATATAAGGGCGCTTATTCGGGCTCCGTTATGTCCCGGAAAAGGAAGATACAGCGCATAAAATCTGCCTTTATTTCAGCGGTCAAACTTACTTTTATATTGCTTTCATTATCTGCCGTTGCAGCGGGAGCTTATGAGGGATATGGATATGTTGTGTCTTCTCCATATTTTAATATTTCAGAAATAACGCTCGAAGGAAATGTAAGCCTCAAAAGAGACGAGGTTCTTTCCCTATGCAATATAAAAACAGGGCAGAGTATATTTTCCTTAAGATTAGATGATATTTATAAACGACTAAATAAGCATCCATGGATAAAGGATGCCGTGGTAAAAAAAGAGATGCCCGATAGATTGAGCATAAAAATAAGCGAAAGGCTCCCTGCTGCGGTTCTTAAATCCAGAGGCATTTACCTTATGGATAACGAAGGCGTGATATTGACCGAATCGAAAGGGGATGCTGAAATTAAATTGCCTGTGATTGTAGAGCCGGAGCCCTTTACATATAAAGAGGGCGGGAGAGTGAATTCGGAAGATGTTTTAAACAGTATAGATACGGCGGAGAAGCTTAAAAAGGCAGGGTCTGTATTTAGCAGCTTACCGCACAATTATGAAATATTCAGTATCGAGCCTATAAGCATGAACAGGGTAAAGCTATATCCGGGAGATGGGAAGGGATATATTATTATAGACAGCGAGACTATGGATGAAAATTTCGAGAATCTCCGGAAGGTCATAAATCGCTTAAATGAGGGCAATGCTCCTATTCGCGATGATGGGAGGGAATTGGATTATATAGACCTGTCCTACAGGGATAAGGTGATTGTAAAATACAAATAAGGTTGAGGATGAGGTTAAGGTTAAGAAATCCTAAACCTTAACCTAAACCTTAACCTTTCCAGAAAGGAGGTGATAGAAAATGCCTAAGAGCGAGGATATTATTGCAGGACTCGATATTGGAACCACAAAAATATGCTGCATAATCGGCGAGGTGAGAGACGAGAAGGAGATAGATATAATAGGGATAGGCTCCCATCCGTCGAGGGGGCTGAGGAAGGGTGTGGTTGTCAATATCGAGAGCACGGTCGAGTCAATTAAGAATGCGGTAGAAGAGGCGGAGTTGATGGCAGGCTGCGAGATTGATTCTGTTTATGTCGGCATAGCCGGGGGGCATATCAAGGGATTCAACAGCCACGGAGTGATAGCCGTAAAGAATAAAGAGGTTGCACAGCCCGATATTGACAGGGTTCTCGATGCTGCCCAGGCGGTAGCGATACCTCCCGACAGGGAGGTAATCCATATCATTCCGCAGGAATTTATACTCGATGAGCAGGAGGGCATTAGAGAGCCTATCGGAATGACAGGGGTGAGACTCGAGGCAAAGGTGCATATCGTTACCGGCGCAGTTACCTCCGCGCAGAATATTATAAGGAGCGTTAATAAGGCGGGACTCGATGTAAAGGATATAGTGCTCGAACAGCTTGCATCCAGCGATGCGGTGCTGGACAGAGACGAGAAGGAGCTTGGCGTTGCGATGGTGGATATAGGCGGCGGGACATCCGACCTGGCTATATTTTTTGAGGAAGGCATAAAACATACTTCGGTTCTTGCAATCGGAGGGAATCATCTCACTAATGATATTGCCATAGGTTTAAGGACTCCTCAGGTAGAAGCCGAAAAGATAAAAAAGACTTACGGCTGCGCCATGACCGCCCTTGTGAAAAAGGACGAAACAATCGAGGTGCCGAGCACCGGCGGAAGGGAGCCGAGGGTTCTTTCCCGTCAGATATTAAGCGAGATAATCGAGCCGAGGCTCGAGGAAATTTTTAACATGATAAAGAGAGAGATAAGCATAAGCGGCTACTCGGAGCTTATTGCATCGGGGATAGTCCTTACCGGAGGCTCTGCCATCATGGACGGCATGACGGAAATGGCAGAGAAGATATTCAAATTACCGGTAAGAAGGGGATTTCCGAAAGGGATTGGAGGATTGGTGGATGTCGTGAACAGTCCGATGTATGCCACAGGCGTAGGGCTTATCCTTTTTGGATTAAAAAACCGGCAGTATGGAAAAAAACCGAATCTTACGGACAGGCACCTTTTCGATAAGATATTTAACCGTATGAAGGGATGGGTGGAGGACTTTTTTTAGTGTTTAGTGTTAAGTGTTAAGAAAAAAACTTAACTCGACACTTAACACTCGATACTTAACACTTTTCTGGGAGGGATTTATATGACCTTTGAATTATCGGAAGATTTTGATCGTTCTGCAAAACTTAAAGTCGTGGGAGTCGGCGGCGGCGGCGGCAACGCAGTAAGCACAATGATGTCGTCGAGGCTGGCAGGTGTGGAATTTATAACCGTCAATACGGACGCACAGGTATTGAAAACATCTTCCGTGCCGGTGAAGCTTCAGATAGGGACCGAACTGACAAGGGGGCTTGGCGCAGGCAGCAACCCTGATATAGGCAAAAAGGCTGCGCTGGAGAGCGCCGAGCAGATTGCAGATTTGCTGGAAGGCGCGGATATGGTTTTTATAACCGCAGGCATGGGCGGCGGAACCGGAACCGGGGCAGCGCCTATAATAGCAAAAATTGCAAAGGATAAAGGCGCATTGACTGTAGGAGTGGTTACAAAGCCTTTCAGCTTCGAAGGCAAGAGGAGAATGGCCCAGGCAGAGTCCGGGCTGAGAGAGTTAAGAGAGAATGTAGATACCCTTATTACCATACCGAACGACAGGCTGATAAGCGTAGCTCCTAAAAACACCTCGTTGAAAGATGCCTTCAAGATAGCCGACGAGGTTTTGAGACAGTCGGTAAAGGGCATCTCGGAATTGATTACTATGCCCTGCCTTGTCAATCTGGATTTTGCAGATGTAAAGACGATTATGACAGGAATGGGGCAGGCTCTTATGGGGACGGGCGTTGGCAAGGGCGAAAACAAGGCGGTGGAGGCTGCTCAAAACGCAGTTTCGAGCCCGCTTCTGGAGGAGTCTTCCATAGACGGGGCAAGGGGCGTATTGATAAATATTATAGGAGGACCTGACCTTACTATCAATGATGCCACGGAGGCATCGCAAATAATCCAGAAAATGGCTCATGAAGACGCAAACATTATATGGGGCGCAGGAATCGACGAGGGCATAAGCGACGAGATGAGGGTTACGGTAATAGCTACGGGTTTTGGCCAGCCCCACCATCAAGAGATTGCGGAGAAGGGGCATAAGATTCAGAAATTGAGGGCAGTAACCGGCGGCGGTAAAATCCTCGATATGCCTATCCCTCATGTAAATATGAGGCATAAAAAATCGAATGACGGCGAGCCGTCAACGGATAGGATGGGTCCGCTTTTTTCGGGTGAGATGGATTTGGATATTCCGACATTTTTGAGGAGACAGGCGGATTAAGGGGGGATAAGTAATATTTTTATCCCGCTGAATCTTTAACAGACCCTTGACATTCGGTGTCAAGGGCGGATGGCAAGTTATAAGAATAAACCGTTTTCTTATAAATTATCTTGTCATCTCCGGCAGAGTAAAAATCCTTTACCCTTGCCTCTTCGGAAAAACCATTTTTAATGTAAAACCTTCTTGTCTTTTCATAGACTGCCCTCGATGATGTCTCTGCAAGGAGCATCCTTGCCGAAAGCTTCTTTATCTCACCCACCACATAATCAAGCAATATCCTGCCTACGCCTTCCCTCTGATATTCCGGCTCTACTGCAATCCAGTAGAGGTCATAAGCCCCGGCTGTAAGCGGCGCCTTTCCATAGCATACATACCCAACCACTTCAAAAGAAGGGGCAAGGGGCAAGGGGACAACCCCCTTAAATCCCCCTTTGTTAAGGGGGACTGAGGGGGTTGTTTCCCTGACCCTTGACCCCCGACCCTCCATTATCGCAGAGGCAAGCAGATAATCTTTTTGAGAAGGATTATTCAGGTATATATCTATAAGCTCCAGCGCGCAGTCGATCTCCTCCCGATTGAAAACTTCTGTTCTTACAAGTATCGTTCTGATAGCCTCTCTATCCTCCTTTACCGTTTTTCTGACCTTTATGTCCATTTAGCCCTCTTCATTGCTGCGCCGAGAATATTTTTAATCAAATCATTATACGACCATCCTGCTGCATTTGCCGATTTCGCTATTCCTGCATCTGCGGAAATATCGGGATTTGCATTTACTTCTAATACAAAGGGAATATTTTCTTTACTCAGCCTTATGTCAACCCTTGCATAATCTCTGCACCCTGTAATCTCAAATGTCTTTAATGCCGTTTCTTTTATATTCTTCTCTATATCATCCGGAATATCGGCAGGAGATATGGATGGCGTAAGCCTGTATATATCGCTCTCCTTTATCCATTTCGATGTGTAGCAGAGAATCTTCGGAGCATCGGGCGAAATTCTGGAATAATCTATTTCGGAAATCGGCAATATAAACGGCTCGGAATTTCCTATAAGCGATACATCTAACTCCCTGCCGTCAATATACTCCTCAACCATGGCAGGCTGGCGGTATGTATCTAATATGTATTCAATCTTATTTTTTAGCATCCGAATATCTGGCACAACGGAATTTCTGTCGATACCTATGCTTCCGTCTTCTGACAGCGGTTTTACAATAAGAGGGAATCGAAGATCGAAGATTGAAGATTGAAGATTGGAAATTGTATTTATAGATATTCCTTTGGGCGTAGGAATATTATCTTGAGTTAAAATCTGTTTGGTCTTCCATTTATCGGATGTCAGGTCTATTGCCGGCGGCGGAGAGCCTGTGTAATGCACATCGAGCAGCTCGAATAGGGCGGCTATATTCTTCTCATGGGAGGGGTCTCCGTCAAAGCCTTCGCATAGATTGAAAATAATCTGCGCCCCGGATTCTTTTATCCTTTTTATTGCATGTATCAGGGTATCGGAATTTAAGCCTATTCTGGCCGTTTCGAAACCGGAATCTTTTAATGCCCTCTCGACATCTTCGGATGTCTTTATTACGGCATTAAAAGAAATTATATCGTCAGGCGACCCCCTTTTTATTTTAAGGTCATCATTATAAATAACGATTATGGGTCCTTTTGAAAATCGCAAAATACTCCGTATACAGCTTTAGAATAAAAATACGGCTGCTGCAACCACAGTGCAGTAGCCGCTCTTTACCACCGCTGTCTGGGTAATGTTTGTCGTTCGGACTATCCTGTCGCTGATTTTAAAAACCTCTTTTTTCTCATCCCAGCTTTTGTTTTCGTCGAATTCCACACCGAGGGTCGAGGCAAGCATTGCGGCAGCCAGATCCTCCGCATAATCGCCTGCGGCTTTTTCCGTCTTGCCGTAGGAATGGTGCTCGCTCAAATAACCGTAAGTATTCTTATCCGTCGGTATGGCGCAGCCTACGGACGAAGCGACCAGCCTGTGAGGCTCGTTGCTCCCGCATCTTGCAAGCACGCAATAGGTAATCATGCCCGGTATCAATTGCTTTAACCCGTCCTTCCTGCTGATTATCTTGCAGCCTGGCGGCAATATGCTCGATACATATACCAGATTGCATTTTTCGATGCCCGCATCCCTTAATGCAAGCTCGAAAGAGCGCAGCTCTTCTTTATGCGTTCCGACTCCTTTTGTAAAAAAGACCTTTTTCGGCACAAGCACCATTTCTCTTTACCCTCCCTATTTTATAAGGGTCATGGGTCATGGGTCAAGTAATGTCATTCTGAGCGTAGCGAAGAATCTTATCTTGCCCCTTGCCCCTTGCCCCTTTATTTTTGATATTTATTCGTTATCGGCAGCCTTCTATCCTTTCCGAATGCCTTAGGCGTTATCTTTATGCCCGGCGGGGACTGCCTTCTCTTATATTCGTTTCTATCCACCATGCGGATAACTTTTTTTACAATATCCGCTTTGTAGCCCATTTTAATAATTTTATCTGCCGATTTATCTTCCTCTACATAAGCATGAAGTATCGGGTCCAATACGGCATAAGGCGGCAGAGTATCCGAATCCCTCTGATCCGGCCTCAACTCGGCAGACGGTTCTTTTTCCATTATACTGCTATTTATAATCTCCCTCCTTTCCACAGAATTTTTATATTCGGCAAGCTCATAAACCAATGTCTTGGGAACATCCTTTAATATCGCAAAACCTCCTGCCATGTCTCCGTAAAGGGTGCAGTAGCCTGTGCTGATTTCGCTTTTATTTCCCGTAGTCAAAACCAGCCAGCCGAATTTATTCGAAATCGCCATGACTATATTGCCCCTTATGCGAGCCTGTATATTCTCCTCGGTGGTATCCTTCTGCAATCCCTCGAATATATCCTCCAATGCAATGTTGTATTCGTCCATCAACGAGGATATGGATAGTTTTATAAATCTTATGCCGAGATTTTTCGAGAGGTCTTCTGCATCGACGATGCTCCCTACCGATGAAAAAGGGGAGGGCATCGAGACTCCGACAACATTGTCCTTCTCCAAAGCATCTACGGCAATAACAGCAGTGAGCGCCGAATCTATGCCTCCGCTCAGTCCCACTACTACCTTAGAAAATCCGTTTTTTTTCACATAGTCCCTCGTCCCGATAACAAGGGCGCTGTATATCTCGCCTAATTTATCCAGAGTCTTGGTTTTACCTATACATGGAAGCTGCGGCTTTATTTCTCCAGCAGTTATCCCGCTCACCTTTATTAGCTTTACCGGAGGAGCTTTGAGCTTTGAGCTTTGAGCTTTGAGTTTCGAGCTATTCGCTCTCTGAAACTCCAAATCCGCCAATATCATGTCATCCTCGAATTGTTTTCCCTGTGTAACGAGCCTTCCCTTTCTATCGAAGATAAATCCGTTTCCATCAAAGACCAACTCGTCCTGTCCGCCGACGAGATTATTATAAGCTATATAGCAGTTATTCTCCCTTGCCCTTTTAGACAACATCCTCTTTCTAATCCCGCCCTTTCCTGCATGGTATGGGGACGAAGATATATTTATTATAAGCTCTGCGCCCCCTGTTTTTGCCTGCCATCTCGGCGGCCCGTCATAATACCATATATCCTCGCAGATATTTATGCCTGTAATAACCCCGTTTATGACAAATACAGGACACTCTTTGCCATGTTGAAAATATCTTTTTTCGTCGAATACACCATAATTTGGAAGATATATTTTATGGCTGTCTCTTATACACATCTGACGCTGCCGACGATCTTACGCGT
>CAYMMR010000124.1:0-8288 GCA_964391545.1 uncultured Nitrospinota bacterium
TAAGTTGAATAAAAATTCTTCTTCAGGGGGTCACGATGTGCCTAGGTTGTCCTTATTTGAATGCCATAAGTCTTGACTCCAGGATAAAAATAAGGCAGAATTATAAAAGTAAAATGTATCATTTAATAATTATTTAACCGTTTAAAATTTGTAACAATAATGTGAGTAAACATCGGTAAATAGCGGTAATTATCGGTAATTATCATGAAGTTGCAGAAAAATGTCAAGAGAAAAATTCATAGAGATAACACCAATAAAAACAAAAAAATACATCATAATCAAAAACTTATAATTTAATATGCGCCTGTAGCTCAGTTGGATAGAGCAACGGACTTCTAATCCGTAGGTCGTAGGTTCGAATCCTATCAGGCGCGCCATAATTATCTTGTCCGGAGAACCTCATTGATAATAGAAATTGTATGGCTGATAGGAAGCCTCATAGTAATACTGCTCGGCTGCGAGCTTTTTACGAACGGCATCGAATGGACAGGCAAGAAGCTGCAGCTTTCGGAAGGATTGGTTGGCAGCGTTCTTGCCGCAGTAGGAACCGCCCTCCCCGAAACACTCATACCCATAATTGCGATTATATTTTCGGGTGATGTATCGAGCGTGCAGGTGGGAATCGGAGCTATCGCAGGCGCGCCGTTTATGCTTTCCACCCTCGCATTCTTCGTATCCGGAGTTGCAGTTGTTATTTATGCCTCAATGAAAAAGAGGGACTCGGAATTAAAAATCAACTCAAAGGTTATAACAACCGACCTTCTTTTCTTTCTGATTGTATATACCGCTGCAATCGGCGTAAGTTTTTTACACAGCAGGCTCATAAATATAATCGTGGCGTGTCTCCTTACGCTGTCTTACTGCTATTATCTGTGGCTGACATTGCAGCACGAAGGGGTAATAAGCCATGAACTCGAGGCGCTTCATTTTTCGAGGAATAACAGCAAACCCCGGTTGAGGATAATTGCCGCTCAGGTGCTGGCAGGACTTGCCTGTATAGTTATAGGAGCGCATTTTTTTGTAGATAGTCTTATCGATACGGCAAAAATCTTTTCCATATCGCCTCTTATCCTGTCTCTGCTTCTGACTCCCGTTGCCACAGAGCTTCCGGAAAAGATGAACAGCGTCCTCTGGCTGGCTAAAGGAAGGGATACGATGGCAATAGGAAACATAACAGGCGCAATGGTCTTTCAGGGTAGCTTTCCTGTTGCCTTTGGAATGGCATTTACCCAGTGGCATATAAGCGAGTCAACCCTTGTCAGCGCCCTTTTAGCCATACTATCTTCGCTATATTTTTATATTATGCTGAAGAAGAACGGGGGGCTGCATTTTAGAAACCTTCTTGTAGGCGGCGCAGCTTACGCCGGATTTATCGTATATGTATTTTTTGCCGCATAAGAAATCATAAATATTAGCCACAGACTTACACAGACTTTAAGATTATTGAAAAGGCAAGAAAAGAATGTTTTAAATATTTTCCCCTTTTTCCCAATTTCCCCATTTCTCCTTAATCTTTTTTTGTTTTTTTAGTCTGTGTGAGTCTGTGGCTAATATTTTTTTATTTGTTTTTCCCGAAAAGCTTTACCAGCACAATACTCGCCTCATACAAAATTATCAGCGGAACGGTCATAAGCATCATGGAATAGGCGTCCGGTGTTGGCGTAATGATTGCGGATACGATTGCAATAACAAGGACGGCGTATTTTCTATATTTTATAAGCATCGAAGAATTAACGAGACCGATTCTTCCCAATATGAGCATAACCAAAGGCATCTCAAAGGAGATCCCGAAAGCCAATATCATGCCTCCGCAGAAATTTATATATTTCCCTATGGAGATATAAGGAACCATATCCTCTGTTTCATATCCGACGAGAAATTTTATGCCGAAGGGGAGGACAGCCAAATAACATAGGGCGGCTCCGGATAGAAATAGTATAACCCCTCCTATCATAACCAACAGGGTGGTCAATCTCTTTTTAAAACCGTATTTACCGGCAACCTTGCTCCATATCTTATAAAATATGAACGGAAAAGAGAAAAACAGCCCCGATAGGAAGGATATTTTAATTATGGCAAAGAACGGCTCCTGAGGGCTAAAATATGCCAATTTATCCCCGATTAGTTCCTCGAGATGAAGCTGTATAGCCCGCGAAAAAAAGTATCCGATTATGGAGAATAGGAAAACTACGGATGCAATCTCTATAAGCTCCTTTTTGAACCGCTCCAATATGGCGATTATATTATCTATGCTTATATTCATTTTGCCTTCTATGTTTTCAAAAAATAGCCGTCTACATATTCTGTCATATCTTTCAGCCTTTTTTCAAGCTCCTGCCTTTTTATTTCCATTACGCCGTCGTCTGCATCGCCGGGAACATACACAGGCTCTCCATACATTACCACGATTTTAGAAAAGGGATAAGGTATTATAAATTTATCCCAGCTATTTAAGACCTTCTTATTGCTTGCATTATATGTCATAGGGATTATTGGCCTTCCCGTCAGCTTCGCAATTTTTATAGAACCGTCCTGAGCTTCAAAGGCTGGCCCCCGCGAGCCGTCTGCTATTAAAACTACGGAACCTCCCTCTTTAACTATACGGACAAGATTAAATAACGCCGGCGCCCCCTTCTTAAATGTAGAGCCGCGGATAATATTAAACATATAAAGTTTCAGTAAATTCCCGATAATCTCCCCGTCTTTACTCGGGCTTACAAGGATGTGATGTTTATTCTGAAAGCGATATAAATAGGGGAAATAGAGCATCCTGCCGTGCCAGAATGTATATATCGGATTTATCCCTCTTTCCAAAAGACTCTTTTCTGTCTCTCCGGCGATTATTACCCTTCGGCATGTAAACCCTATTAAAAATATAAAAATCGAGCCGAAAAATGGTATGAGATATTTATAGGCAAATTGTTTCATTTGTAAATTTTAGCATAATTCATTGAAAAAAAATTAATTAAGAAGTATAATTTTCAATACACCTGTCATAGAGATAATACACCTTTCTCCTCCCTCTCTCTCCATTCTGGTGAGAGGGTTATGGTGAAGGGCTAATTAAAACTTATATTTTCAAAGCCTTAAAACTATTTATTGCGTTGAGCTGCCATACTGTAAAAGGGCATATATATTGCACTAATAGAGTGTAGGAAAAATCACAGAGGCTCGAATAATATGAGGCATCTAAAATCCAGCAGCGGTTTTACTCTAATAGAAATACTGATTGCAATAGCTATCCTGTCTATTGCCCTTCTCTCTATGGCATCGACAACCATATCGGTAATCAGGGGGAATCTTGTCAGCAATAGGGTAACCGAAGCCACTTCCAAAGCGCAGGACACAATCGAATTTTTGAGAAGTAAGAATTACTCTTTTGGAACGGATATGACGCCGGATTCAATATCCGGAGGCGCTGACGATTCAAGCGATAACGAGTTGTTAAATTCGAATACGGATAATGATGCCAGCACTGCCGCAGCAGCCCTTTTTGCCTCCCCGGACCATGCCTATGCCATTAATGCAGATGGGAGTGAGACAACTAATCTTCAAAGCCCGCCGCCCGATCCTCTGACTGCGAGCGCATCATATCTAAGGAGGGGATGGACGATAAAAGATAACACGCCCATGTCCGGCATGAAAACAGTAACGGTCGTCGTTGGATGGGTGGAGGGAGGATTGAACAGGTATGTTTCGATTTCAACGGTTATTGCAGGGACAAGATATTCCGGCGAGCCTGGGACAATATAAAACCCCTCACCCTGCCTCTCCCCTTTGGGGAGAGGCAGGGTGAGGGGCTAATTTAAACGGTGAGTTATGAGTTATGAGTTAAGAGTTAAGAATGATAGTGGTTTTACTTTAATAGAGTTATTAATCTCCATGACTATCGGATTGATAATATTAGGCTCTATATTCTCATCCTTCACGACCCAGAAAAAGGCATTTGCCACCCAGGAGATGATAACCGAGATGGAGCAAAATTTGCGCTTTGCAATGGAATTTATCACGAGGGATTTAAGAAATGCAGGGGCTAATCCTTACATAGAGTCAACTCTTTCGATTGGCGATTCGGTCGGAATTGTCCCCGGCGGCGGCACTAATATTGACACAAGCGCCATAAGGATACTTTCCGATTTAAATGACGATGGAGACACTGCCGATACAGGCGAGACAGTTACCTATTCTTTAAGCGGAACGAATTTACGCAGGAATAATCAGGCTATGGTTCAATATATAAGCAGCTTAACATTTACATATTATAATTCCAGCGGCGGCACGATTACAGTTCCTATAACAACAGCAGGCGCAACGGATTTGTCCGATATTAGGCTGGTTCAGGTTTCCATAACAGGCCGGACATCGAGGGAAGACCCTAATCATACCTCAGGAGGCTTGAATATAACCGGAACGGATGCCGATGGTATGTGCTGGACAAGGACGCTGACTGCAAAGGTAAGGACAAGAAATATCGGATTGCAGAGGAGTTATTAATATGTCTATCTTTAAGCATAGTAATAAGATAAGGATTCAAGGGGTCAAGGGGTCAAGGGGTCAAGTTTTTTCACTCGAACCCTTGAATCCTCGAATCCTCGAACCTTTTTTTTGGATTAAAAACGAAAAAGGTGTTGTGCTTGTGATAGCCCTGATGATTCTTGCGCTGCTATCCGTGCTGTCTCTTACGGCCATATTGACAACTACTACAGATTTGGAAATAAGCACGAATTACAAGGTGCTGCAAACCACATTTTATAATACTGAGGGAAGCATGGATATTGCGCCCGGCCCGATAAGAAGGACTATCTCTTTGAAAACAGAGTCCCAGTCTATTCTGGATTCGCTGGGAATAACGGATGCAAATGGCAATGGAATAGCCGATATAGACGAGGCTTCGCCCTTCGATGGACTTACGGTTGATGACGCTGGAACCATTGGAACACCCGATTTTGTGGAGGCGATTATGGGATATGTAACCACTGCGCCTCCAGATTTTACTGTTAGCTATGACCTGGATGATAGTGGCGCCGTAGACCAAGATGAGATGAATACTACTGTGTCAACAACAAGGACTGGACCTGTTCAATTGAAAGGTTTTTCAACAGGTTTTGCCACAGGCTATGAAGGGGGTGCAATGACAGGCAGGGGTATAGATTTTACAATGAGAGGGTCGTCGGTTAATGGAGAGAGAAATTCCAAAACAACATTACAATTAGTTTACCGCTGCATAGAAAGAAGCGGTGGGGGGTGCTTATGAAAATTTCGGATTTCGGATTTTGGATTTCGGATTTTAAAACAGTATCGAGATTTATAGTATTATTGCTTGTTGCTCATTGCTCGTTGCTCATTGCTCATAACTCATTTGCGCAGCAGCACAGGTGGTATAATGGATATGTAAAGGAGATTTCAAAGGAGACGATTAAGATTAACGATAATAGCTATACAATAGATTCAAAGGTAAAGGTTGTTAAGCATACTTCTAAAAAAGGATTAATATCCGAAAATACTGCAAGCCTGACGGAAGTAAAGGCAGGGGATAAAGTATCGCTAAAGCTAATCGGGGATGTAATCAAAGAGATAATTATAGAAAGGTATTAACTATTTCATACTGAAAAATAACATTTTCCAGTATAAATTAGAAAGGGGTAACTATGAAAAAGATATTTATATTATTATCCATTTCTGTTTTTCTTATTAATATAAGGGCAGACAGCCAGACAATGTCCGACTATACTGCCACACCCCCTTTTCTCTCCCAAAGCGTCCCTCCTATGGTTATGATGGTAATGGGGAGGGACCATAAGCTATACTATGAGGCTTATAACGACGCCTCGGATTTGGATGATGACGGAGAATTGGATGTAGGTTATAAACATTCCATTGAATATTACGGCTATTTTGACCCTTATAAATGCTACAGCTACGACAGCACAGGCACGCCAAAGTTTGTCCCGGAAGGGACTACAAGCGATAAATACTGCACCGGAACTTTAAGCGGCAAATGGAGCGGTAATTTTCTTAACTGGGTTACCACATCGAGAATAGACGCATTAAGAAAGGTTTTTTATGGAGGAAAAAGATTAACGGATTCATCCTCCCAAACGGTTCTCGTAGGAGGTTATATACCTCAGGATGCTCATAGCTGGGGCAAGGAATTTACAGGCTCGGATACCCCGAAACTGACGCCTTACACAGACCCTTCAGGAGGCGGGACGCTCCCAACCTCTGCAGTCCCATGGGATCAGAGCCAGCAGATTCTTATGGTAACCTATGATGACAGCACAAGCAATAAATATGGAACCGACCACAGTGATTTGCTCAATTCCTATTCCCTGTGCTATTACAACAGCTATTCATATATAGGCAACTTTGACGAGAATTCCACTGTGGACCCGGATTCAAATCATATAGATACTGGGAATTTCTTTTTTGTAAGCGAATTTTATGTATCTGCAAGTCAGGATGGAATAGACCAGAACGGGCTTTGGGCATTTGCAGTGGATGGAAGCGAGGGCGTAGAGGTGGAGATATACGATACCACGACCAGCACAGGAACGATTGTTGCCTCTTATTATGGGGCACATGGCGAATGCAATTGTCAGGACCATTCAGGAACTATAACCTTAAATTCAGGCAGATACTACAGGATGATAGTAAGACACCGGGAAAATACAGGGACTGACGGTGTAAAGGTATGGTACAAAGTTGATACGGATAATGACGGCTCTATTTCAGACGAGACATGGTATATATTCGGAAGTGTAGGCAGTAATCCGGCAAGGAAATATTATATAACATACAGGGCGCCGAATGTCGTATCAACAGAAACCGTAAGATTCATGCACAGCAATTTTATAAACACAGGCGAGCCTGCTTATGATGCCTCCGGGGCAACGACTATTACCTGTGATGTAGGAAGGCATCTATTTTGTGTTACGAGCCTTTCAGACGGCGCAGACCCCGTTATCCGTGTCCTCCAGAATAAGAGCAACAGGATATGGGAATGGGCGTCTAAGGAAAGACCGGTCTGCGATACATCGCTCGGAACGCCTACGGATTATTATATAAGGGTAGAGGTTTGCAATCCCGATGTAGGATTGGAATCGAATTGCAGGAAATATCCAAACGGCTCGAGGCCTTATAAACCCGCCGGACTTTTCCAGAAATACGGCGAGTCCACCGAGACGGTCTGCTCAAAGAGCTTTAACTCATGTAATACGGACAGCGATTGCAATGCTACGGACGAAGAGGTTTGTATTGACAAGGGAAAGATGTTCTTCGGACTCATGACAGGGAGTTATACTAAAAACTTAAGCGGCGGTGTTGTCAGGTGGAATATAGATGCTATAACCCATGCCGTAGATAACAGGAATGTCGGCATTATTAAGACATCGAGTTCGAATATGCTGACTACCCTTGATAAGATAAAGACAAAGGGTTTTAGATATTCGGATTACTCCTATCAGGACACAGGGGCAAACTGCGGATGGATAAGCACAAGGGCAATAACTGAAGGGGAATGCAGGATGTGGGGAAATCCAATTGCAGAGATGATGTATGAGGCAACGAGATATTTTGCGGGCAAGACTGCTCCTACAACGGATTATTCGGCAGGAACTGGAAATACAGGAACGGATGATGCTGCGCTTGGATTGACAAATCAGAGCGATACATCGACAGGCGCCGGTGCTGCAGACAATGACAACTGGATTGCTCCTTATAATAAATATCCAAACTGTTCCAAACCCTTTATAATCGCATTAAGCGATGTCAGTCCGAGTTACGATTCCGACCAACTGCCAGGCGTTGACAGTAATTTCGGCACATTTACAGGAGACATTACAGGGATAGATGTAAAGTCTCTGGCGGACACCATAGGAACAACAGAAAGTATAAATGGAAATAATGCCTTCATAGGGCAGAGCGGCACTGCCCTCGACTATATCTGCTCCTCAAAGCTCGTATCTGCCTTCGGCAGCATCAGGGGATTATGTCCCGAAGAGCCGACAAAAAAAGGCTCTTATTATTCCGCTTCTGTAGCTTATTATGGAAAGACATTGTTCGGCACGAATAACGGCGGCAAGCCTAATATAACCACATACAGCGTCGCGCTCGAATCTCCGGTCCCTGAGATAAAGATAAGCGCGGGCGGAAATACTGTAAAGGTAATACCTGTTGGAAAATCCGTAAGCGGTTGTTTAAGCGTAAACAGCTACTGCGCATCTAAATGCACCATAAGCTATGATTCGGCAACAGGGAAAATCACCTTAAGTAATTGCTCATCGGATGCC
>CAYMMR010000125.1:0-8267 GCA_964391545.1 uncultured Nitrospinota bacterium
CTCTAAATCCTTAACG
Source organism: uncultured Nitrospinota bacterium (assembly GCA_964391545.1). Lineage (GTDB taxonomy): Bacteria > Nitrospinota > Nitrospinia > UBA9942 > UBA9942 > JACQEW01. The sequence continues at coordinate 17 of CAYMMR010000125.1, forward strand.
ATACCTTTTACATATCTAAAACTTTCTTCAAGTTTATCAACATTCTTTTCTGTAAGGGTCATGCCGAGAAATACATTGAAGAGGCTGTTATTCATTTTTCTTAACTCTGTAAAAGTCTGAATTGTCTTCTCAAAACTGCCTGGGACACCCCTCATCTCTTCGTGAATATCTTTGTCCCCGTCAAGACTTACTGTCATTAAAAGTTTTCGGGGATGAAACTGCAGTATCCTTTCCATTGCAGGCAATATTTTATTTGGCAGGAAGCCGTTTGTGGCAAAGTGCAGGAGGTAGAGGTCTTTGCAATTTCTGAGAATAATTTCCACGACTTCCACAATATCTTTTCTCAAAAATATCTCGCCTCCGCTTAAATCGAGCCATGAGAATTTATTGGATTTTGAAAAGAACCTCTCGATTTCGGAAATGGTGAGCTCGGGGGTATCCCTTTTTTTCCAGATATTGCACATGATACATCTGGCGTTGCATTTAAAGGTTAGGAGGAAATTCAGCTTCATCGGGAAATTTAGAGGCTTGAAATTCGATATAAGCGATTTTTGCGCAAGTTTTAAAATCCGTTTCATATCCTTATTCCTTAAACTGCATCTCGTAAAGCCTGCTGTATACCCCGCCCCTTGCGAGAAGTTCGTCATGTCTTCCCGTCTCGACTATCCTGCCGTCATTTAATACGATAATCCTGTCGGCATTGAGGATTGTCGAAAGCCTGTGTGCGATTACAACGGTTGTCCTGTCCTTCATGAGATTCTCCAGAGCCTCCTGAACAATCTTTTCGGATTCCGTATCTAAAGATGAAGTAGCCTCATCCAGTATAAGTATTGCAGGATTTTTTAATATAGCCCTTGCTATGGACAACCTCTGCCTCTGCCCCCCCGAGAGTTTAACCCCCCTCTCTCCTATAATAGTATCATATTTAGCAGGCATAGCCATTATGAAGTCATGGGCATAGGCGGATTGCGTGGCATTGTGTATATCGTTCCTATCTGCATCAACCCTCCCGTAGGAGATATTGTTTTTTACTGTATCATTGAAGAGTATGGTCTCCTGTGTTACTATGCCTATCTGCCTTCTCAAAGAGTTCAGCGTTAAATCCCTGATGTCACGATTATCTATCTTTATGCTCCCCTTTGTAACATCGTAGAATCTCGGTATCATATCGACGAGCGTGGATTTTCCCGCCCCGCTGCTCCCGACAATCGCAATAATCTCCCCTTTTTTAACCTCAAGATTTATGCCTTTAAGAACCATTCCATTATCATTGTATTGAAACCAGACATCATTAAAGCTTATCCTATCCTTAAATTCCTTTAGCTCCATTGTGCCGTCTTTGCCGATTGTATCCACATTTATATTTAGTATGTTAAATACCCTCTCTGCCGCTGCCATAGATTGCTGAACAACGCTGTTCATCGTGCTCAATTTTTTTATAGGCTCGTATAGCATGATAAGCGCAGTCATGAATGAAAAAAATGTGCCGGGAGTCGTAGCGCCGCTTATTACCCTGTGCCCCCCGTACCATATAACTACGCCGGCTCCCACTGCACCGAATAGCTCCATCAGCGGGGACAGCATTTCATATCTCTTCGCCTCTTTCATGGTTATATCGTAGAGCTTTCTGTTCTCCTTTAGGAACCTTTCATTTTCATAGGACTCCATCCCGAATGCCTTTACAATCTTGCTTCCGGTAAAGGTTTCCTGAAGGATTATATTCAAATCAGCCATCTTCTCCTGATTCTTCCTGCTCAGTTCTCTAAGTTTTCTTCCAATTTTGACAATAAGAACGGCGATGAAGGGGAAGACAATAAGAGATAGTGTTGCGAGCCTCCACTCCCTGTAAAAAATTATCCCCATTAGAATAAGAAAGGTAAAGGTCTGTCTGAAGAAATCCGCTACCACCTGCGAGGATACATGACCCAGCATTGTTACATCGTTGGTTATCCTCGACATCAGCACAGCCGACGGCGTATTGTGGAAGAAGGAGAGGGGCATCTTCTGGATATGCCCGTACAGGTCATTTCGTATCTTCATGATAATCTTCTGTCCTACAGACCTCATCAGATAGGACTGTCCGTATCTCGCCGCACCCTTAATTACATAAATCGAGACAAAGAGTATCGGAAGTATTTTAAGTATTGTGGTGTCCTTACTCAAGAAGACATCGTCGAGCACAGGTTTTACGATCCACGCAGCAGCGCCTGTGGCAGCGGATACGACAACCGCCAATACTACGCCTACGGCAAGCCTTCCCCAGTACGGTTTGGCATAAGATAAGAGTATCTTTTTTAGTGTCATAGAGTCAGAGTGTCATAGTATCGGAGAGCAAAGCATCAGAGATCTTTGACTCTTTGACACTTTGACTCTTTGATAGTAATTTAACAGCCTCCTCGACGACCTCATTCGCCTGAATTGCCTGCATACAAATATTATCACGGCACCTCTCTTTTCTCGGAGTCTCGTAACATGGGCTGCATGGGAGGTTTTTATTTATTACAATTACAGGCGAATTAAGACTCCATGGCCTCATCTTTTTCTCTATTGCAGGTCCCCACAAAACTATGAGAGGAGTTTCGACGGCAGCAGCTATATGTGCAGGGGAGGAATCTATCGATATTGCCAGATTCATCTCCTTAAGAAGCGCGCCAAGCTCCGGAATTGTCGTCCGGCCTGCCAGATTCAAAACAGGGATTTTTAATCCCTCGAGAATGGATTCATTTATTCTGAATTCCTTTGATGAACCTGTGAGGACAAAAGATGCAGATATTTTTTTATGGAGCATTATCATGGTTTCCCTGAATCTTTCAAGTGGCCAGCTTTTTACACCCATCCCGCTTTTTCTTGCAGGACCAAAGCCTGCATGGATTGCAATCTTTGGGGCGCCGACGGGCAGTTTCTCTAAAAGCCTCGCAGCCTTATCCGACGCCTCTTTTGTCCATGACAGCTTCATAGGAAATTCGGTTGAATTTTTACTTATCAGCGAGCCCAGCTTAATAAAATTGGATATGACATGGGAATCCGGAGAGAAGGCTATGCCTTCAAATATCCCGTTCCCCGCTTTATTCAAGGCGGGCGGCGGCGGATTAAAACCATAGATTGCGCCTGAATTAAACCTTTTTGCCAGGTCCGCAAAAATAGGATTGCTCTCAAGCAGAAAAACCGCATCCCATTTTTCCATTCGCATCTCTTTTGCCAGCTTCCGCTTTTCCATGCTTATCCAGTAAGGCAGCTTGCGGTATTTTAAGGCATAAAGGGCGTCTATTTCTTTATTATGCCGCAGGAGCGATGAGGCATAATGGGATGTCAGAAATCCTATACGGGAATGGGGGAATGCCCTTCGAAGCGCCGATATTAAGGGTGTTGCCATTAATACATCTCCTATCGCGCCTATGCGGACGATTAAAATACGGTTTAAAGATTTTTGAGGACGGGCCATTGTTTAAAAGTATTCTATCAGCATTTTTTTCCCTTGACAAGCGTCTTGAATTTGATAGTATTGTTCACTCCGCAATATTTTTTAAGAAGTCTATACCCCTTTAAATTGTAACAGCTATACTATGAGGTGTTTTTTATGAAGGAAACCCGTGAAGCAAAGGAAAAAGAGGGGTGTGGATGCACCATCGAAGATGTCCTTAAAAAGAACCTTCAAAGGCATATCTCAAAGATGAAGCATCTCGACAATGGAAACCTTTACGACACCGTAATACAGCTTGTCGAAGATCCTCTCATAAGAATGGTTCTTCTTGAAACCAAAGGGAATCAGATAAAGGCTTCGGAAATATTGGGACTGAATAGGAATACACTCCGCAAGAAGATAAAGGAACTGAAAATCAAGATTAAATGAGCCTTCCTGCCAACACCAATCGGCAATGCAAGGAGCTTGATAATAATGAACCTCTATGCAATAATTAATTATGCTTATCAGGCGGTTAGTTGTAACCGAGAGGGCGGTAGCCTGTCTTTACATGTTTTTTTCGATGCCTTTATGTTTTCGATTGTTGCATCCGATATATTAAAGTATGAACTTCTGGAAAAATAAGAAAGTCGTAGTTACAGGCGGCGCCGGATTTCTCGGCTCCTTTGTTGTCGAGAAACTTCAGGAAAAAGGCTGCCGAGATGTATTTGTGCCGCGCATCAGGGAGTATGACCTTCGCAATATCGAGGCTGTTCAGAGACTTCTCAAAAATGCAAAGCCGGATATAATTATTCACCTGGCAGCCCGTGTAGGAGGTATTGGCGCCAACCGCGCCCATCCTGCAGAATTCTTCTACGATAACCTTATGATGGGGGTGCAGCTTATGCACGAATCGTGGAAGTCCGGCGCAGGCAAGTTTGTCGCTATCGGAACCGTATGCGCCTATCCTAAATTTACACCTGTGCCTTTCAGGGAAGAAGAACTCTGGAACGGCTATCCGGAAGAGACAAACGCACCTTACGGCCTGGCGAAGAAGATGCTGCTGGTGCAGGCACAGACATACAGGCAGCAGTACGGTTTTGATGCTATATATCTTTTGCCTGTTAATCTCTATGGACAGAGGGATAATTTCGACCTCGAAAGCTCCCATGTTATCCCCGCCCTCATTCGTAAATGTATTGAATCTGCGAGAAAAGGCGATGACCGTATTGTTGTATGGGGCACCGGAAAACCAACGCGCGAATTCCTGTATGTAGAGGATGCAGCAGAGGGTATTCTGCTGGCATCGGAGTTTTATAACGGTGCCGAACCCGTGAATTTGGGCTCCGGAATGGAGATCGGCATTAAAGACCTTGTTCGCCTTATTGCCCGATTGACTGGATTTAAAGGCGAGATTGTATGGGATGAAAGCAAGCCCGACGGTCAGCCCAGACGATGTCTGGATACGAGTAAAGCAGAGCGGCTGTTTGGATTCCGCGCAAAGACATCTTTTGAAGAAGGATTGAAACGGACGATTGAATGGTATCGAAAAAATAAAGATTAAAGGTAATGCAGGATGGGTGAAGCGGAAAAAACAACAATTACATTAATTCAGCCGTCCAGCGGCTGGGTATCGCTGAAATTATCGGAATTATGGAAGTATCGTGAGTTGCTCTATTTCCTGACATGGCGCGATATAAAGGTTCGTTATAAACAAACCGTTATAGGCGCAGCATGGGCGATTATCCAGCCTTTCTTCGCCATGGTGGTATTCAGCATATTCTTCGGCCATCTGGCAAAAATCCCCTCTGACGGAATTCCTTATCCAATTTTTGCATACTGCGCCCTTCTCCCATGGCAGCTATTTGCCCATGCCTTGAATGAGTCTTCAAATAGTCTTGTGTCAAATCAGGGATTGATTACAAAGGTCTATTTTCCGCGTTTGGTTATTCCTATTGCCCCGGTTTTGGCCGGACTGGTAGATTTTTGTATTGCATTTCTCGTTCTGATTGGCATGATGCTCTATTATGGAATTATGCCTACCACCGCTGTTTTTACCATCCCATTATTTTTGATTTTGGCTGTTGCCGCGGCATTAAGCGTTGGATTATGGCTCTCGGCTTTAAATGTGGAATATCGCGATGTCCGTTACACAATCCCGTTTCTGACTCAATTCTGGCTTTTTGCTACTCCTGTAGCATATCCAAGCAGTATTGTACCCGAATCATGGCGCGCGTTGTATGGTTTGAATCCAATGGCCGGGGTTGTAGAAGGATTCCGTTGGGCGCTGCTTGGCAAGACAGATGGTCCGGGTGCGTTACTCACCGTTTCCGTATTGGTTGTGATAATATTATTCATCGGCGGGTTATACTATTTTCAGCGGATGGAGAAGACATTTGCAGATGTGGTGTAAAAGATGACCGACGTAGATACGGCTATTCTGGTGGCATCATGCGACAAGTATAAAGACCTCTGGAAGCCGTTTTTTACACTATTCTTCAGATACTGGGCAGACTGTCCATACCCTGTATATCTTGGCTCAAATCATAATATATATGACGATTCGAGAGTAAAAACCGTAACAGTCGGAGACGACAGGGATTGGTCCTCCGGTGTTCGACTGATGTTAGAACGGATACCATATCCTTACATAATCATCTTATTAGAAGACTATCTGATTTACAAAAGAGTAGATACGCTTCGAATAGCAGATCTATTATCTTATCAGAAAAAGAAAAATGCGGCATGTTTGAGACTGTTCCCCTGTCCCGGCCCGGATGAAAATTGTCCTGACAACATAGAAGTCGGAAGCATTCGCAAAGGCGCAATGTGGCGGTTGTCGCTTCAGCCTGCCATATGGGATAAACAGGCATTCATAAGTCTTTTACGGGAAGGAGAAACGCCGTGGGAGCTCGAGGTTAAAGGCTCTATGCGCACGGATAAATTCGACGCCCCTTTTCTTAGTGTCAATGAAAATGCAATAAAAGAGCCTCTCCTCTCTTATTTTTGCACTGCAGTAGTTAAGGGGAAATGGCTGAGGGATGCAATATTGCTGTGCGAGAAAGAGGGCATTGAAATTGACCTCAATGCAAGACCGAGCGAGACATTATTCGATCGCTTTAAACGCTCTGTAATATTCGACAGTATAGAAAAATACGCATCTCTTTTATCTAAATGGAGATTAAGCAGACAAAGATGAGCGAGGTTGTCATACACGCAGAAAATATCTCAAAGCTATATCGTATCGGCAGACGCGAGTCTTATAAGGCATTGCGCGATGTCCTAACCGATACTATCTATGCGCCGTTTCGCTGGCTTAGAACTTCAGACTCCAAACTCAAAACTCAAGGCTCAAATTATATCTGGGCGCTAAAAGATGTCTCTTTTGAAATCGATAGGGGAGAGGTGGTCGGCATCATCGGGCGCAATGGCGCAGGCAAGAGCACCTTGTTAAAGATACTCTCCCGTATCACTGAGCCGACGGAAGGGCATATCGGCATCTGTGGAAGGATTGCATCTCTTCTGGAGGTTGGCACCGGTTTTCACCCAGAGCTTACAGGCAGAGAGAATATTTATCTAAACGGCGCCATCCTTGGAATGAAGAAGGTGGAAATTAACCGCAAATTCGATGAAATCGTGGCTTTTGCAGAGGTTGAGAAATTTATTGACACTCCCGTGAAGCACTATTCCAGCGGCATGCATATGCGGCTTGCCTTTGCCGTAGCAGCCCATCTGGAGCCGGAAATTTTACTGGTAGATGAAGTGCTGGCAGTGGGGGATGTAGGATTTCAGGAAAAATGCTTAGGGAAGATGGAAGATGTTGCGCGAGGTGGAAGGACTGTAATATTTGTCAGTCATAATATGGCTGCTGTGTCTTCTCTGTGTTCTAAAGCATATTTATTGCATCAGGGAAGTATATTAACCTCAGGTTCGCCTCAGACTGTTATAGAAAAATACCTGGATGAAATAAAACCGATGTCAGGTGTTTGTCTCTTAGATCGAACTGACAGACAGGGTAATGGCAGACTTAGGCTTACAGAGATAGTCATAAGGAATAACGCTGGAGACCTAATTGATATGGCTGTTGCAGGACAGAATATTACAGTTGAAATAGCTTATACTATCTCTGAAACAGTTCCACTCAGGAATGTATCAATATCAATTGGATTCTACAGTATTATTGGACAATTTCTTTTTTTCTGCGGGAATGAGATGACAGGTAATCCTTTTAGGGTTATATCCTCAAAGGGTAAGATGATATGCCGGATTCCTAATCTTCCATTGGCACCCGGACGATATGTTCTTAATCTTTTTTGTGAAGTAAATGGAATTCTGGCTGATTGGGTGCAACAGGCAGGTTATCTTGCAGTGGCAGAGGGGGACTTCTTTGGAACCGGGAGACTGCCTCCAGCGGGCCACGGGGGTATGCTTGTTCCTCATACATGGGAGTATGAGGAGGATAGCAAATTATCAGGATGAGGCGGAAGGTTCTGCAATTCTTTGGGGGAAAGATACTGACAAGGTTAGGATTACTTGAAACCTATGTCCATTTAAGAAATGCTTTGAGGCAACTAATTTTAGAAATTAAGATAGAACTCCGACACCGTGTAGCATGCCATAAAGTCCCGCATATTCTGCACTCGGCTAAACCTTTCAATCTTAAATTTGGGGATGAAAAAAGACATAAGGATGGATGGATTAATGTTGACCTTTTCAATTCAGCCTCTGAACTGACTCTGGATTTGAGACGAAATCTGCCATTCCCGGATGGATGTGTAGATAGCATATATTTGGAATATGCATTGGAACGATTTGACTCAAGCAGATACGTCATCATTTTAATGGACTTGA
>CAYMMR010000126.1:0-8181 GCA_964391545.1 uncultured Nitrospinota bacterium
ATCTATGAGTGCACTTTTGATTTTTAAATAGTGCACTTTTGATTTTTAGCTAACACCAAAATTCAAGAATAAAGACTTGATTTAACCACTGAAACACTGAAGACACCGAAAAAGATATTTTTGACACTGATGGACACTGATTTTTATATGATTTTCACTGTGTCCATCATAATTAATCTGTGTGAATCTGTGTCTAATTTTTCTGTGATTTCAGTGTCTTCAGTGGTTTATATTTTTTATAATTCCACAAATCATTTCGTTATAACTATCTTCGTAAAATCAGCAAGTTGGCTAAATATACCTACTATTCCGCTTAAAAGCTTTAAACGATTTTCCCGTAAAGCATTATCATCCACCATAATCATCACTTCATCGAAAAATCTATCCACAGAACCTCTTATTTCTGTAATCTTTTTTAAGGCATCGAGATACCTCTTTTCCTTAATTAAGGCTTCTGCATCACTTTTAATATTATTAAAACTTTCGTATAATAACCTTTCGGCATCTTCTTTGAATAATTCCGGATCGGGCATGCCATAGCTATCCTCTTTAACGATTCCTGACTTAATGCTTGTCAGGACAAGATTTGCCGCCCTTTTGAATACAATGGCAAGAGGCTCGAAATATGGCAGCGACTTAATCTCGGATAATGCCTTTATCCTTTTAATATCGTCGCAGATATAATCGAATTTCGCAGAAAAAACCGCATCCACGACATCATAAGGAATACCATCCGATATAAGCTGATTCTTAAATCTCGATTTAAAAAATTCTATAATATCCTCCTTTGCATCCTTGTTTTCTATTTTTCGCCCTAAAACCTCTATCGCCTTATTTACGATGTCAGACAGGGAAATCTCATAACCTTTTCCCAATATAATATTAATAATTGCGAGAGTCTGACGCCTCAGGGCATAAGGGTCTTCCGAACCTGTAGGGATTAATCCAATGCCAAAACAACCGGCAATCGTATCTATTTTATCCGCAATACTTACAATATCGCCTGCATGGCTTTCAGGCAGTTTATCCCCTACAAATTTCGGGAGATAATGCTCATAAACTACATTAGCTATTTCAGCCTTTTCTCCTGAAAGTAAAGCATATTCTCTCCCCATTATTCCCTGCAACTCTGGAAATTCATAAACCATCTGGGTAACAAGGTCGGCTTTGCATAAAAGGGCTCCTCTTTCTGCAATTTCCTTCGATTGGGGATTTATTTTTTCGGCAAGGTAAGAGGTAAGTTTTACAACACGTTCGACCTTCTCTCCATAAGTTCCGAGTTTATCCTCAAAGACAACGGACTTTAATTTCTCTGTATAATACTGAATATGCCTTTTTCTATCCTCTTCATAAAAGAATCTTGCATCCGAAAATCTCGCCCTTATCACCCTTTCATAACCTGCCTTCACAATATCCGGGTTAGCAACCTTATTATTGCTGATGGCTATGAATTTTGATAAAAGACTGCCGTTTGAGCTTATAATAGGAAAATATCTTTGGTGCTTTTTCATAACCGATACGAGAACCTCTTTAGGAAGCTTAAGATATTCCTCCTCAAATTCTCCCAATATCGAACAGGGGTATTCGATAAGATTTGTAACTGCATCCAATAAATTGGGGTCTTCGTGGAGATTTCCCCCTGCCTGTCTTGCAAGCTCTGAGGCTTGTTTAAGGATTATATCCCTTCGCTCGGACTGATCGAAAATAACAAAATTATCCTTTGTCTTTTTCCTGTAAGATGCGAAATCTTTTACAGTAAATGATTTAGGATTCAGAAATCTGTGTCCAAAAGACTTATTACCGCTCTGGACATTGTCGAGACTAAATTTTACAACAGATCCATTATAAAGACATAAAATCCAGTGGACAGGCCTTACAAATTTGAAACTCCCCTCCCCCCACTTCATATACTTAGGAAAAGGGATAGCAAGTATTAATTTATTTAAAATATCAGGAAGTATTTTCTTTGTCTCCTCCCCCTTCTCTTCCTTAACAGCGCAAAGATACTCACCTTTTTCTGTCTTCTCGAACTTTAAATCCTCTACACTAACTCCTTGATTTTTCGCAAATCCAATAGCTGCTTTTGTAGGCGAACCTTTTTCATCAAAGGCAACTTTCTTTGGAGGTCCCATTACTTTGTTTACAACCCCCTCCTGCCTCTCCGACAGATTCTCGATGAGCAGGACAAGCCGGCGCGGAGTTCCGAAGGCTTTTACATGACTGTATGAAACCCTGCCCTCCGAAAAAAACTTCTTTGATATTTCTTCTATTTTGCCAAATACAGGATTCAGATACACCGATGGAATTTCTTCCGTCCCGATTTCTAAAAGGAGTTCCTTTGACATATTTTAAATATCCCCCTTAATACCGATTTTTATATACCACATATTTATATTATTCGTCAAATTGAAGAAGAAGCGCCATATCCCCTTATCCGCCACCTCAAAATTGAAGCGAGAATAACAATTTCATATCGTTTTTCACCATCTCTTCGATGTGGCCCCCCCTGCGGGGTTTATCTTTGTCCTCCAATATTCATTGAGGATATCGAGGTCATGTTTTTTGACCTTCTTTAAAAGTTTTTCCATATCCGCATTGGTCATCTCCTTATACTGGGAGGCAAAGTTTCCTATATGGTCGGGCACCCCGCCAGCCTGTGAAGGGACATCCTGTTTGCTATGCTCAACCTTGTCCCCATTCATCATGTCCTCCCGCTCCGATATGGTATTTATAAAACTCCCTTCATCTGTTTCGGGGTTCTCAGTTTCATCGAAGGTCAAACGCTCCTCCGGATTCGGATTTTCTTTCTGCCTTTTTATGCACAGAGCCAGATTATGCCGCGCCGCTTCATCTTTGGGATTAAGTTTGAGGGTTTCTTTATACATATCCGATGCCTTGCCGATTTGCCCCAGCTTGAAATAGGTGTTCCCCACATTAAAGAGTATCTTGCTGCGCGCATTGAAATCCGATTTTTCAAATGCCTTGTGAAAATGCTTCAGGGCATAATCGTACTGCTCGCGCTTGTAAAGGACGCAGCCGTAATTGAAATTCAGCTCCATCGAGTCCTTTCTAAGCTCTAAAGCCTTTAGATAGAGCTTCTCTGCAGAAGAATAATCGCCGGTTTTGAACTTGCTGTTCCCGAGGGCGGCTATCTCGCTAATCCCCTCTTCTGCCCTGGTGTTTTGAGTAAAAACCAGCAGCAGAAGGATGAATATTGGCACACATCTTGAAATCTTCATTAGTCCTCGATCACCGCCTTTCCTATAAACACCAGCACGAATCCAAGCAGCAGGAAGTGCTGGAAATAATCGTCATATACAATGTTTTCCCTGTTCTCTATCTGCTCCTTTTTAATGGCATCCAGATCTTTTACAAACTGTTTCACGCCTTCAGGGGAATAACGGTAATATTTCCCATTATATGCCATGGCTATTTTATTCAGCGACGGCTCGTCAATCTTGCTCAATACCTCCGCCCCCGATGAGTCCTTCATATATACGACATTCCCCTCTGATTCCAGCAAAACAGGAATCCTGCCCCCCCCTTCCGTTCCAACGCCAAAAACGAATACATGGAGGCCGAAGGATGAAAGCTCGTCAGGAAGCTTGTATGCCAGCCCGGGTTCGTCTTCGCCGTCGCTCAGGATAACGATAACCTTAGGCTTCAATGATTTTTTGTCAAAGGTAGACGCCGTATTCCTTACGGCAGTTTCAATATTAGTCCCCCTCACGAAGAAGACCTTCATGTCGCTGATATTCAGGAAATATTCAACTGCGCTGTAATCGGTGGTAAAAGGGACGACGCCGAGAGTAGAGTTGGTGAACATGGTCAGCCCTACCCTGTCTCCTTTAAGGTTCTTCATTATCCCGGAGACTGCCGCCTTAGCATATTCAAAACGGTTTGCAATAACATCGGACACCGCCATGCTATAGGAGGCATCTATCACGAACTCTATATCCAGCCCCTTTCTCTCCATGTCCGCAGGCTTCTGCCCGAACTGGGGCATTGCCAGGGCAATGATTATTAAGAAAAGTCCGGCAAGGGTAAAGATATAGGAAGTCCATCTTCTCCTGCCCGACGGCGCGGAGACGAGGCTGCTCCTTAGCATAGAAGAAGCAAACTTGCCTATGGACTCTTCCCTCTTACGCGCTGCCCTTATGTAAAAAAGGAACAGGATAGGTATGAGGGAGAGAAATATAAGCCAATATGGCGACGCTAATCTCATGGTATTTTCCTATATCTCGTATTCAACAGCACGACCTGTATCGTCAAAAGAACAACCGCCGGCAGCGCAAACTGTGGGAATATCTCCACATAATCCGCATAACCGGCAACATCAACCTTAGATTTTTCCGCCTTTTCTATCTCGTTAAATACAGAATACAACTGCCCGCTGTCAGGGATGACAAAGTGTTTTCCACCGGTAAACCGGGACATCTTGTCCAGCAGCCTATGCTCCACCCCTTCCCAGATTGACTGCTCCCGCAGTATCTCGTTCTCGGCAAAAGAACCCATCTCTATGGCATATACCTTCACATTATAGTTTTTTGCAAGGTATGCGGCATGGATCGGCTCGATCTCCCCTGCATTATTTAAGCCGTCGGTCAGGACAATAATGGACTTCTCTTTCCTCTCGCTGTCTTTAAGCATATTTATCCCCGACGCAAGCGCCATGCCCAAAGCAGTTCCATCGGTTGTGAGGTTAAAATCGAGGGCGGCAATCTGCCGGTCAAGAAGCTTGTAGTCCTGAGTCGGCGGCGAGACAATGACGCTGTTCCCGGCAAATGCAATAACGCCGATCCTGTCCTCTTTCCTGTTCTTTACAAACTGCCTGGATATCAGCTTCACCTTGTCGAGCCTGGACTCCATATCCTGCGGCTTTGACTTCATTCCGGGCTTCAGCCCGCCCAGCGGAAGCTTGTCTATGGTCTTCATGCTTCCCGACACATCTATTATCATGACCATATCAATCCCCTCCGACGGAACTTTTCCCCCGCCTATATTCACCTGCGGCCTCGCTGATGCAATGACGAAAAGAGACAGAATCACATAACTCAGCCATTTCAGGTAATTCCTTATCTTCAGAGCCGGGGAGACGACAGCATTAATCCCTTTAATTGCCGAAAATTTTATATGCCCTGTCCCCCGCCTTTTTTGCAGAAAATACAGGGCTGGAACGGTTAAAAGCAGAAACAGGCAGTATGGTGAAAGAAACCTCACGGAACCTCCTTAACTATCCGCTCGGCCCTGGATACGGCGCTTACGGCATCCGCGCGGGAAGGTTTAAAAGGGCTGAACTTGACCAAATCCAGATCGAAAAAGAGGTCTGCAGTCTCGTGGACAATCTTATCCATCTGCCTGTATTTGCCAATGCCTTCAACTATTTCGCCGGAGGTCATCTTTAATGCGTTAATTTTCGCATATTCGCAAAGGAAAACTCTCAGCGCCTCGGCAATGTCAAAATATACGGCGCTTATGTTGTCTTCATCCACCTTCAGCATCTTCAGCCGTTCAAGCGCCTTTGCCCTGGCATCTATATTTACAGCAGCCAAAGGACTTCTCTTTCTCGCGAGGTATATGATTGCGGCAATCACAGAAAGGAGGGCAATAACATAAGGAAGATTTGAGAATGCCTTTTTTAAATACTGCCTCCCCTCTGTCACATCCATAGGGGGTATAATATCTATGATCTCGTTTCCGACGATTGCGCCTGTCTTCACCGATACCTTATGTTTAACGGTCATGACATTCCGCTCATTTCCAAAACGGTCTTTGGCGGTTATGAGAACAGGGGGGATGACAAACTCGCCGGCATCGAAGACGGTTATTGCATAAACTATCTCCGTCAGTCCGCCCTTTTGACCGGTTACTTTGTGTTTTAAAACCTCGAAAGGCTGCAAATGAACCGTTTCATCGGGATAGAAAATATCCACCCCTTTATCATGCTCGACCAGCACCTTGAATTCTATCATCTCGCCTATACGTATCTCGGAAGGGGCAATGCTCGATGAAACCTTGAGATTCCCGAGGCCGGCGGCATGGGATAAATATGGCAAAAGTAAAAAGACAACGGACAACAGGAGGCGAATATTCAGCAGCATGCAGCAGGTTCTTGCTCCTTGTTCCTTGACTCTCGCCCCCATTATTGCCTGCTCCTCATCTTGATCCTTCTATAAAAAAGCTCCTTTACCGGCGATAACACGGGGCGGCCGGTCGTTATTGTAATGCTGTCGACAGCCGCAGAGCGGAACAAGTCATAGAGTTTCTTTTTTCTTGCCTTTGCCGCTGCGGTGTATTGCTTTATAAAATGGTGATATGAGCTGTCAACTATGACGGTTTCACCGCTTTCGCTGTCTATAAGCTCGACAAGACCTGCTTCCGGCATCTCTATTTCCAGATGATCCTCAATAACCGCCGGAATCAGATCGTATCTTCTTGAAGATGTCTTTAGAACCCTTGAATAGTCGTCAGAAATAAAATCGGATATCAGGAAGACCACAGTCCCCTTCCCTGCCGTGCGATTCAGGAATTTCAGCGCCTTGCTTACATCCGTCCCCCGCCCCTCTGTTTCGATATTGATCAAAGAATTCATAAGCCGGTAAAACTGCCTCCTTCCGCCGCAGGGCTTTAAAAACACCTCAACCCTATCGGTAAAAGCGATGAGCCCGAGGCGGTTGTTCCGTTTAATGACAGACATCCCTATCAGCGCAGCCAGCTCCAGCGCCTTATCCCTTTTGACTCCATCCTTGCTTCCATATTTCATTGAACCGCTCAGGTCAACGAGGAGAATTACGATAATATCCCGCTCCTCTCTGAACTTCTTTACATGGGCGGTCCCTGCCCTGGCAGTCACATTCCAGTCAATCTCGCGAATATCGTCATATCCCGGAAAATACTCCCGAATCTCAAAAAATTCCGTTCCCCTCCCCTTGTAGATGCTGAAATAGTCCCCGGCAAAGAGGTTGTCTACAATCCTCTTAGTAGATATTTTCAGAAGCTCTATCTGCCGAAATTTTTCTTTTGAGAGCATGGAACGTAGAGTGTCAAAGAGTCAAAGTATCATAGTGTCAAAGTTTTTTTAACTCTGCCACTTTGATACTCTGATACTCTGACACTATTATTACGGGACATCTATCTTGTCGAGTATCTTATTAAGCGCGCTATCCGCCGTAAGCCCGTCGGATTCGGCTTCGTAAGTCAGTATCAGCCTGTGCCGCAGGACATCATGGGCTATTGCCTTTACATCATCTGGTATGACATACCCCCTGCCGTGCAGGAAGGCATGCGCCCTGGCAGCCTTGTTAAGAAAAATGCTTGCCCTTGGAGAGACCCCATATTCGATCATATCTTTCAGCCCGGGGATGCCGCAATCCGCAGGGCTTCTTGTAGCAAATACAATCTTTATAATATAGTTCTCGATACTCTCATCGATATTTATCTCGTTTATGACCGCCCCCGCCTTCTGAATCTCTTCAGGCGCAATAATACGGTCTACTCTTATCTCTCTGTCCCTCGACATCCTCCTCATGATCTCCTTCTCTTCGGCTATGGAAGGATAGGTGATGTTGATTTTGAACATGAACCTGTCCAATTGAGCCTCAGGCAGGGAGTAAGTTCCTTCCAATTCAATAGGGTTCTGTGTAGCAAGAACCAGAAACGGCGGTTCAAGCTGATAGGTCTCTTCTCCCAGGGTTACCTGCCTCTCCTGCATAGCCTGCAATAGCGCGCTCTGCACCTTGGCAGGGGAACGGTTGATCTCATCGGCAAGGACGATGTTGCCGAAGATAGGCCCCTTGCGGGCGGAGAACTCGCCGCTTTTCTGGTTATAGATAACCGTCCCGATAAGATCGGCAGGGAGGAGATCCGGCGTAAACTGTATTCTGCTGAATTTCAGGTGCATTACATCGGATATGGTCTTTATACATAGGGTCTTTGCCAATCCCGGCACGCCTTCAAGGAGAAGATGCTCGCGGGTCAGAAGTCCTATTATTATCCTGTCTATCATGTAATCCTGTCCTACAATAACCTTTCCCACCTCATTCTTGACCTTTTCAAAGAAAACCGCCTCTTCTTTCGCCTTCCTGTTTATCTCATCGGCATTGTATGCCATTAAAAACCTCCTTATTAAAGAACAAAACGCAGGCTAAAGCCTGCGGATAAAAGAGATTCTTCGCTTCGCTC